>NZ_BAAHYZ010000005.1:0-235014 GCF_054657295.1 Desulfocastanea catecholica | reverse complement strand
CATAGCTGAAGGTCTCCCCGGTGAGGACAAAGATGCCCACCGGTGTGTGTTCCACCAGCTCCTGCCACGAGGCTTCACTCTCAGCCAGGGCTTCGACCATTTTCTGGAATTCCGTCACATTTTCAAAGGTGACGACAACGCCTTCGATGACATTGCTCACGGTTCGAAAAGGCCTGACCCGCATGCGATACTGCTGTCCCCGGTTATCGACAACCAGCGACTCATACTTCTCCAGATCGCGCAGCACCTGGGTGGCGTGTTTTTTTATGTCCACATCTTTCAGGGTTGTGGCAAAATGCTCGATGGATCGGCCGATATCCGAGGGAGTCAAATGAAAGAAACTGGCAATCAGCGGGGTGAATCGCCTGATGTTCAGATCGATATCGAGAAAAATCGTCGCAATGTCGGTTGCGTCGAGCAGGTTCTTGATGTCGTCGTTGGCCGCAACAAGTTCGTCTATCCGGCCCTGCAGTTCGGCGTTGACCGTCGATGCTTCCTCGTTCAATGATTGCAGTTCCTCCTTGGATGTCTCCAGCTCTTCATTGGTGCTCTGCAGCTCCTCGTTGGCCGACTGCAGTTCTTCGTTGGTCGACTTCAGTTCCTCGTTCGAGGTCTCCAGCTCCTCGATGGTCGTCTGTAAATTTTCTCTGGTATAGCGCAGTTCATCTTCGAGCCTTTTGGTATCCTCGACTGTCGCATCCAGGTTTTTCTCTGCGATGTACCCTTTTGACCGGTGGGTGATTTTTTTTTCTTTTTCGTGGGGCGTTTCGTCAAAGATGATCAACATCAAACCGCGGTGGCCACTTTGCATATCCGGTAACGGCCTGACGATCAGGTTGATATCCTGGGAATCGCTGTTATTCTGCACCCGGAGGTTTTTGATGGAAATGTCCGCACGTTCCGTGGACATCTTGCGAATGGCGTGGGTCAGTCCGGCCTTCAGGCCCGGTCGCGCCATCTGTAAAATATTGCTGCTGGCTTCGCCTTCGGCCGGTTCCAGGAAGCGACCGGTCCGTCCATGGGCATAAATCAAATCCGCCTTGTCGTCGACGACCACACAGACCGGCAGGTCGCATTGCGAAAGGATCGCTTTTAACAAGCGGATGGTTGCGACATCCCTGGACGTCCTGGCCGCCATGGCAGTGTCTTCGATCGGCGCCCGCTCGGCAGGTTGGGGTGTTGCTAATGTGATCAGCGAGGTGGTGCCATCGTGGTTGGTGCGCCTCTCGAATATCTTCCATTTTTTATCGAGCAGGGTGAACAGGTCTGTTGACCGGCCAATGTTTTCCGAGGTGCCGAGTAAGAGAATGCCGCCTGGCTTGAGACTGTAGTGAAAGGTCGGCAGTAATTTTTCCTGGAGTTCCGGCCCGAAGTAAATGAGCAGGTTGCGGCAGCTCAACATATCCAGTTTGGTGAACGGCGGATCCTTGATGACGTCCTGTTCGGCAAACACGGCCATGCCGCGAATATTTTTCTTGATCTGGTAGTGACCGTTGACCTTGTTAAAAAACCTTTCAAGGCGTTCCGGGCTGACATCAATGGCGATGGAATCGGGGTAGATGCCCGCCCGTGCCACACGGATGGCCTCTTCGTCGAGATCGGTGCCAAAAAGCTGGACATTGATATTCCGGCCGAGATTTTCCAGGCATTCCTTGACAACGATGGCCAGGGAATAGACCTCCTCACCGCTGCTGCAGCCGGGTACCCAGATGCGAAAATCATAGCCGTCCGGTTTGCTCTGCAGCAGCTTGAGTAAATATTTTTCTTTCAGTAATCGAAAGGTTTCGCCGTCCCGGAAGAAACTGGTAACCCCGATGAGCAGTTCCTTGAACAAGATGAACACTTCCCGTTCCGACTCCTGCAGATAGCTGACATACTGATCAATGGTGTCGATCTGGTGCACATACATCCGCCTTTCGATGCGCCGGCAGATGGTGTTTTTTTTGTACTGCGAAAAATCATGGCCGGTCACGGAACGAATAAGGACAAAGATTTTCTGCAGCGCGTGATTTATTTTGTCTTCTTCGATGTGCCCCATCGTTTTTTCTACTTTATTGGCATGGCGGAGAAAGTGCAGCAATTGCTCGGGCATTTTTTCCGGCGGGAGGATGTGGTCGGCCAGCCCGGTAGCCGCGGCATTGGTCGGCATACCGTCAAATTTCGCCGAGTCCTTGTCCTGGACGATTATCAGTCCACCATTGGCCTTGATGGCTTTGATGCCCAGGGTACCGTCGGTGCCGGTGCCGGAAAGAATGATGCCGACTGCCTTATTGCCCTGATCCTCGGCCAGCGAACGAAAGAAGGTATCAATCGGCCGGTGCAGACCCTCCGCCTGTTTTCTGTCCAGCAATTGCAGGCTGCCATGTAAGATGGCCAGTTCCTTGTCCGGTGGGATAACGTAAATCCGGTTGGCGGCAACGCGCATGTTGTCGGCAATCTGGTGGACCGGCATCTTGGTCTTGTTCTGAATAAGCTCCGGCAGCATGCTGATATGCTTTGGATCAAGATGGGAAACCAGGACGAAAGCCAGACCTGAATCCTCGGGCATGGCGGTAAAAAATTGTGTCAGGGCCTCAAGTCCGCCGGCGGAAGAACCAATGCCGACCACCCCGGCCAGCGGCAAGGCTTTGCTCTGCCTGATGCATGTATGCTGATGCTTCGCTGCAGCGGTGGCTTGTTTTTCGTCGGCCATATCTGTTCCTTTTGCTCTCCAAGGTACTTATCCCGGCTAGTAGTATAATACTGTATTGCGCCCGGATAGACAATCACTGAGCATGGCCGACAGGCATCTTTGTCTTCTCGCCTGGAGATGTCGCGATGGAAAATGAATGGGCAGGATCAAACCGGGCTGCGTAACAGGCGGACATTAACCTGGTATCGTGTACCAAATCCTAACCTGTTCTCCACGCGGATATCACCGCCGAGAATGGTGGCGATCACCCCGGCATAATAAAGATTGGCCGAACGCGACGAAAAACTATCCCGGGCCGTTTGCCTTGCCTGTCCCGGGGATGGCCGGAAAAGATCTTTTTCTTTGGCTGGCGGCATGCCTTTGCCGGGAGAGGTTAGGTTGAAGTGGATTGCGTAGCGGCGACCGGTGAGCTGCTCCGGTTCTATTTCCAGAAAGACCCCGCCGGCGCCGAGGTAGAGCAGGCTGTTTCTCGCCGTTGCGAAAAAGAGGTGCCTGGTGAGCAGGGGATTGCCGAAGAAATATCGTGGTATTGCATCGGAGATTTTCGTTCTCAGCTGCAGATTTCTATCGGCCAGAACCTGTTTGTACCAGCTGCAGAAATTCTGAATGAGTGCAAGAAGATCAAACTGCTGTCTGGTCACACCAGCATCCACCGCTGGTGCAGGAGCCGGGTTTGTTTTTTCTCTTTCACTATATATCTGCACGTAAGTCATCTCCGTGGTTGTCATCGGAAAACTAAAGACACTGAATAGCTCCCGAGTCGGTGGACGATTATGACAAACTCCTTTGTGCCTGATACTATCATCGCAGACTTGATGATATTTGCAAAGGTCATATGTTTGGGTGCGAAATGGTTACGAGAAATACCTATTGTGCGCTGGGGATTACTCCTCGACCATGGCGCTGAGGAAGGTCTGCAGGTTGACGGATTTGTTTCTGATGCCGAGTTTTTTGCGGATCTTTTTGCGGTGGACATTGATCGTATCCGGGGCGAGGCAGAGGATATCGGCTATTTCTTTGGTCGGTTTTCCCTGCCTGACATGGGTGGCCACCTGTATCTCCATCGGCGTCAGACCGGCATACTGACTGGTAAGTTTTGTCACAAAGGAAGAGGTGATGTCGCGCAGGTTATCTTCGATTTCCGCAAGGATCTGCGCCTGATCCCCGTTGAGTGGGGTCCGGTGCAGTCTTTTGACCAGGGGTTCTATGAGCTTGTGCACATTTTCACTGAGTCGTTGTTCTACCTCCTCTTTATCCTGCTGCCGTTTTTTCAGCAGGACGGTCAATGCGGCGTTGGTTTCCGTCAGCTCTTCGTTATGTCTGGCCAGTTCTGCTGTTTTTTTGGCAACATTCTGCTCCAGCAGCTGTTTATCACGAATAAAATTCTGCTGCAGTGCTTTAGGGCCGGCGATGTCACTGAGCAGGCCGATCAAGCGCAGCGGGACACCGTTGCCATCCCGCTCCACCACCATGCCTCGAGAGTGAAACCACATCCAGCTGCCGTCGGCTTTTTGCAGACGCCACTCATGGTCATAGTCATCCCTCAGCCCGTCGACACAGTCCTGGATGGCGTTCAATGCCGATATCCTGTCGTCCGGATGGAGGAGTTCCAGGGGACTTTTGCCCATTTCCTGCAAGGCGCCCGGCGCATAGCCAAGCAGTTTGTTCCAGTTATCGCAATAATAAATATTTCCGCTGGTGAGATCACAGTCCATAAAACCATTGGAGGACAGTGAGTGCACCATGCGCAGCCGTTCCTCACTCTGCTGCAGGTCGATGTTGTCATGGAGCATATCCGTGACATCTTTCATGACCATTGCCGCCGATGTCACGGATGTTGCATCCTCTTTGATCACCGGATAATAGGAGACGACCATGCTGCGAACGCCGCGGCCGGCCAGTTTGAAGAGATCCAGATGCTGTGCGGTGGTACCGGAAAAACAGCGAACGAGCCATGGGTTGATTTTTGTGTCGAACAGCTCACGACCGACAACATCGGCCATGGAGCAGCCGGGCAGCTCGTCGCCGCTTTTGTCGTAGGCGTCGAGATAGGCCCGGTTTGCCGCCAGGTAGGTGCCGTTTTCATCGACCAGGGCAATGAGGTCCTCGGTCGTCGACAAAATTTTATCACTGATCTTTATTTTCTTGAACAAATCCTGCCGCTCGAATGTTTTGTCGATGCGCAGTAACAGCTCTTCAATATCGCAGGGTTTGAGTAAAAAATCATCTGCCCCAGCCCGCAGAGCTTCGATGACGGCGCCTATTTCGCCATAGGCGGTAATGATAATGACATACATCTCCGGGCTGTGCGTCTTGACATTTTTCAGCAGTTCCAAACCGTTCAAGCCGGGCATGACAAGATCGGTTAAGAGAAGATCGAATTGTTTGTGCGACAGAAAGGACTGTGCTTCCTGGTAGCTGGAAGCCAGGGTGACATCGTAATATTCCTGCAGCTCTCGCTTGAACGACAGCCTGATGACCTCTTCATCGTCTACCAGGAGTATTTTCTTGTATTTTTGCATCAGGCGTTTTTTTCAGGGAGCAGAATTTTCCGTGATACCGGTGTGGTCACTGTTACTTATGGGCAGGGTGATTTTGAAAATCGATCCTTTTTCACGGTCGACAGCTGTCTCGATGGAGCCGCCATGCATGGTTATGATCGCATAACTTTTGGCAAGCCCCAGGCATCCTGTCCATTTCTTCGGGTCTCTGGTATTACATGGTTCAAAGAGATGTGAGATAGCGGCGGGGTCGATGCCGCAGCCGTTATCGGTTATCTGCACAACCACCCTGTCCCTGTCAAAAGCGGTGGAAAACCGGATTGTGCCATCGTGGCCGCAGGCCTCGATACCATGATCGAGCAGGCTTTGAAACACGGTCCTGAGCTGCTCGGCAGCCGCATGAATTCTCGGCATATCGTCAGCAAATTCCGTGGCAATGACAATGCCTTTGCCGGCAAGCTGCGCCCTGTTGCCGGCAATGATCTGTTCAAGTTCCAGCCGCACGTCAAACAGGTCTGTTTTGCCGCGAATCGGCTGGTAGAATTCCCGCAGCTCCCTGACCATCTTGTTGAGTTTAATGGCCTCCCCGTAGGCAAGATCCATCAGCGCCATGTCTTGCGGATCAATATAACCGCGCCGGTGAATGCCGCCCAGCACATTGGTTATTGCCTGCAGCGGATCGTTGAACTGCTGGACGATAGCAGCCGAGACCCGGCCGACCGCGGCGAGTTTTTCACTGTGAAAAAGCAGGCGCTGGAGTTGTTGTGAATCAAGGGCGTCTGTACCCTCTTGTGCTTCTTTCATTGATTCCCTCATGCCGAGAATTCCTTGAGGCAACACCTGTAATCTGACCTGTCTTTTCGACCTGGTGCAGAAGGGAAAAGACACCGATCTGCGTGACATTAAGGGCATAGGTCGAGTAGCAAATCAATTTGTATAATTGATTTGCACAACATTTGGAACCATTTTTACCAAAAGCCAGGAGAAGAACTGTGCCGCACCAGGGCGCACGGGGAATAACCGCAAAAATTGCTAATTATTCTTGATATCCTCGCGGCAGTCAGGGCATATGGGCCTGATCACCTTTCTGCTTGCCGCCTGATGGATATATTCTTCCAGGGTCATCCAGTGTTTGTCCTCATGGAGAATTTTCTTACAGCCAAGACAAATGGGCAGAAGGCTTTCCAGATGTTCTATTTTCTCCAGGGCGAGAACGAGATCGCTGAGAATATCATACTTTTCCTGGAGCACTCTCTTGCGGCCAATGGCATAGTGTATCGATTTAAAGAGCAGGGCGGAGGAAAGAAGGTTTTTCTCCAGATAATCCTCGGCGCCATAGCGCACCGCCTGCCGGGCTATGGCATCATTTTCCGCATCGGCAAGGACGAGAATCGCCGTCTCTGCATATTCCGTGATGATCCTGCGGGCGGTATCCAGCCCCGAGGAATCCGGCAGACCAAGATCAAGCAGGACAACGTCAAAATCATGATCGGCGAGGAGAGACAGCGCCGCCCTTAGGGAATCTGCTTCCATCAAGTCGTACTGAAAGAGAGGCTTTTCGGCGAGATACTCTTTTATAAGTGCGACATCAAGCGGGTTGTCCTCAACTAAGAGCAGCAGATTTTTGTTCATCATTCTTTCCTTGCATCGAATTGATCAGTGCCGTACCGACGAGACTTTTTAGATCTAACTTGCAAAAAACATACCCAGTGGCAGGCGGGGCTGGATATGTCATTTTCTAATGAAATGGCGATGTTATTGTGACCCCGGCTGTTCAGTATCAAAAATGTGATACATCAATGCGCTGGGTAAACGGTGCTGCATGGCAAAATTAGTGAATTATTCCTCTATTTAGTGTTTACTGCATGGAGTGACACCTTTTAATTCGTCAACGGCACGAGAATGTTATACAGGCTTACTCCCCGATTCCCGGGGTGAGCAGTCAATGTTGTCTGGAAGGGTACCTATGCCGGATCTTGATCCCACTGTCCTGATAATTGACAATGACCGTAACGTATTCGATATACTGCTGAAATGCACGGATAAAGGCGACGTTCGCCTGAGCTATGCTTCCAGCCTCAAGGAAGGACTGCAAAAAAATCAAGGAGAGTGTTTCCAGCTCATCCTGATGCGCGACTCCCTGCCTGACGGCGATGCCTGCTATGCCCTGCAGGATTTCCAATGTGACAGCAACTCGCCGGAGATTGTCATTTTATCTACCCGGGGCGATTCGGACCAGGCGGAAATCGCCTTGAAAAGCGGTGCCTGGGATTATGTCATCGACATTGAACCGGAAAAATCCCTGCCGCAAGTCATCCGGCGTGCACTGCGCTATCGCCACAGCAAACAGGATACAGCGCGGCTCTTGTCAAAAGACATTGGTGTTCAGGCAAAACACCACGGCATAATCGGCCGGAGCAAGCTGACCCAGAAATGCATCAATTTTGCGGCACAGATCGCCCAGACCGATGCAAACGTCCTCATCAGCGGAGAAACAGGCACCGGCAAGGAACTTTTTGCCACCATTATTCACCATCTGAGCGCTCGTGCCTCGAGAAATCTAACCATTGTCGATTGTGCCGCCCTGCCGTCGACCCTGGTGGAAAGTATCCTTTTCGGCCATGTCAGAGGCTCTTTCACCGGCGCAGATAAAGCCCAGCCGGGTATTATCAAGCAGTCCGACGGCGGCACGCTTTTTCTCGATGAGGTTGCCGAGATGCCGCCTGAAATCCAGAAAAAATTCCTGCGCGTCATCCAGGAAAGAAAGTATCTTCCCGTCGGCGGCACCGTCGAAACAAACAGCGATTTCCGGCTTATCGCAGCGACCAATAAAGATCTGTACGCCATGGTTGAGCAGGGCACCTTTCGCCAGGACCTGCTCTTTCGCCTGAAGACCTTTCATCTTGAGCTGCCCCCCCTGCGCCTGCGGACTGCCGATATCACCGAACTCGTCTATTATTATCGGGATGAGTACTGCAAGCGCAATAGGGTAAAAAAGAAAAGGCTCTCTCCCGACTATGTCATGTTCCTCAGCCAATACTCCTGGCCGGGCAACGTTCGTGAGTTATTCCAAGCCATTGAATGTTCGATAACCAATGCTGGGGACAGTGCCATTCTCTATTCAAAGCATCTGCCTTTACGCATTAGAATCGAGATCACCAAAAACAAAATAAAAGAAATGGACACGGCGACTGCCGGGTTGCGACATGACCGGGATGACCCGACGCACCTGGAAATCGAGGACATGCCGACGCTGAAAGGGGCACGAGATCAGGCGATCGCAGACCAGGAAGAAAAATATCTGCACCGACTGCTGACCCTGACAGAGGGAAATATCCAGAAATGCTGCGCAATCTCCGGTCTGTCCCGCTCAAGGCTGTACGATCTGCTGAAGAAATATCATCTTTCCAGCAAATAATCGGCAGGCAGGGGTTCTCCTGTTTGAATGGACAAATCCTGTCTCTCAGGACAGATTCCCACCATAGGCGAATCCTTTTATTTTCCTGAACCGTTCATCGGAAAATCGACAAGACCGTTTAGCTTCCGAGCCGTAAAACTTCACCATGACCGTCGTTGCGGCCACCAGCCGCCGGAACCGACACTTTTGCTGGTCTGTAATTTGCAATGTCTTTTTTATGAAAAACAGCCATCGGGGACGTATCGTCCGTGTCAGAGGCAGTGTTGTCGATGTTTTTTTTGTTGATAAACTGCCGCCGCTGCAGGCGGAGCTGCATGTCGCTCTGCCCGGCAGGCGGATATGCATTATGGAGGTGATGGCCCACCTGAGCCGACAGGATCTCCGAGCCGTTGCCCTGACACCGAGCAGAGGGCTGGCCAGGGGCATGGCGGTGACCGATACCGGCCATCCGCTGCAGATCCCCGTTGGCGAAAAGCTTGTCGGTCGGATGCTTGATGTGTTTGGCCATCCTCTGGATAAAAAAGGACCGCTCGAATTCGTCGAACAGAGGCCGTTGCTGCGTCATCCCTTGCCTCTCGACCGCCGCACCGCCGAATCGGGACTGTTTTTTACCGGTATCAAGGCGATCGACGTCCTTGCACCACTGGAGAGGGGCGGCAAGGCTGGTCTGTTTGGCGGCGCCGGCGTCGGTAAAACGGTACTTATCACCGAGGTGATCAACAACACCGCCCGTCTCCATGAAGGAGTGAGCCTTTTCTGCGGCATAGGCGAGCGGTGCCGGGAGGCGGAAGAGCTGTACCGGGAAATTCACGATGCCGGAGGAGATAACAAAACGGTCATGGTCTTCGGCCAGATGAACGAGCCGCCGGGCGCCCGCTTCCGTGTCGGCCATGCGGCCCTGACCATAGCCGAATATTTTCGCGATACCGTCGGCAAGGACGTGCTGCTGCTGATCGACAATATTTTTCGTTTCATCCAGGCCGGCTCGGAGGTTTCCGGACTGTTGGGCCGGTTACCATCCCGGGTGGGATATCAGCCGACCATGGCCACCGAGCTTGCCGAACTGGAGGAGCGTATCAGCAACAGCGCCAGGGGATCGATCACTTCGCTGCAGGCGGTCTATGTCCCGGCCGACGATTTCACCGACCCCTCGGCGGTGCATATTTTTTCGCATTTATCCGCCTCTATAGTTTTATCGAGAAAACGGGCCGGCGAAGGGTTGTATCCGGCCATCGATCCGCTGCAGTCCGGTTCGAAAATGCTCATGGCCGAATTTGTCGGACAACACCATTACGATCTGGCCCGGGAGATCAGAAAGACACTGGCCGGCTATGAAGAGTTGAAGGACATTATCGCCATGCTCGGCATGGAAGAACTGTCGCAGGAGGATCGGCAGGTGGTGAACCGGGCCAGACGTCTGGAACGGTTTTTGACCCAGCCATTTTTTACCACGGAGCAGTTTACCGGGCAGGAAGGTCGAAGTGTCTCGCTGGAGGACGCCCTGGATGGCTGTGAGCGTATTCTCCACGACGAGTTTGCCGATTGCTCCGAACGCGACCTGTATATGATCGGCACGGTGGATGAGGTGAAAAGGAAAAACAGCAAAGGTGCTGCAAAAAAAAGAGGCGCGGCGCAGGGAAAACCCGCCCGGAAAGGAGTCGAATCATGCGCTTGAAAGTTCTGCTGCCGGCGGAAATACTGGTTGACGAGCCGGTGAAAAAAGTCATCGCCGAGGCGGAAAACGGTTCTTTCTGCCTGCTGCCGCGACATATTGATTTTGTCGCCGCGCTGGTGCCGGGAATTCTCCAGTTCGTCGGTGGTGATGACCGGGAGGAATTTCTCGCCATTGATGAAGGGATCCTGGTCAAATGCGCCGAACAGGTGCTGGTTTCGGTACGTAATGGAATCAGAGGCGCATCCTTGGGTGATTTGCGCATGACGGTGGAACAGCGTTTTAAGAAACTTGATGAGCAGCAGAAAAAAAACCGGGCAACCATGGCCCGGCTGGAAGTCGGCTTTGTCCGGCAATTTATCCGGTTGGAAGAAAACAGCCATGGCTGATCGGCACAACAGCAGGCCAGACATGCAGCAGGCGCAACAGGCAGAGCAGGATCTCGAAACATTCAAGAAAGAGGTGAGAAAGAGGGAGAAAAGAAAATTGGCCATGCGGCAAGACGGCAAGGAATCGGTCTGGTTCGGTCTGGGCATGTTCGGTCTGATCGGCTGGTCGATCGCCATCCCGACACTGCTTGGCATTGCCTTCGGTATCTGGCTTGACAAGCACTGGCAGCAGGGACAGGTTTCCTGGACCCTGACCTTTCTCGTGATCGGCCTGTGCCTCGGCTGTGTCAATGCCTGGTTCTGGATGGTCAGAGAGCGTGAAGCCCTCACTAAAAAGGATGAAAACAACCCTGAAGAAGATGGTCAGAAGACGGAACAACACAACCATTGGTAACCTGAGCAATGACAACATGACCCGGGAGTGACATAGAGTAACCGGTTACAACAAGGAGAGCTGGATGGATGATACTATTGTATTGACAGCGGTTTTTATCGGCGGCGTCCTGACCGGGATCACCAACTACCTTGGTTTGTGGTTGACGGTCAAAAAAGTTGCCGACAGCAGGCGGCCGACACTGCTCGTTTTGTCCAGTATGCTGCTGCGAATTGCCGCGTGTATGGCGGTCTTTTATCTGCTTATCGACTCGCGCTGGGAAAGACTGGTGCTGGTTTTGGCTGGATTTTATCTGGCCCGGATTCTGGCATGCAGACGATTCGGCGTTTCACCAGTCACATCTTTTTCTCGCTGAGACGAAGATTTTCAAAAGTTTCGAGGGCCTATGCATATCAGTCCGGACAATGTCGTTTATCTGCAATGGGGGGGCGTATCAATCAATGCCACCATTGTCTTTACCTGGGGCATTATGCTCCTGTTGAGTTTCGGTTCGTGGCTCGTTACCAGGCGTCTGTCGACCACGGAACAGCTGTCTCGCTGGCAGAATCTGCTGGAAGTGCTCGTTGACGGCATGCGTGAGCAGATTCATCAGGTCAGCCATCAGAACCCGGGTCAGTACCTGGAATTTATCGGCACGCTGTTTCTGTTTATCGCCTCGGCCAATATCCTGACCATCGTCCCCGGCTACCTGCCGCCGACCGGGTCCCTTTCCACCACCGCCGGCCTGGCTGCCTGCGTGTTTCTTGCCGTACCTCTGTATGGCGTCATGCATCAGGGGCTGATCGGTTATCTGCGACATTACCTGCAGCCGTCACTGTTTATGCTGCCGTTCACTATCATCGGGGAATTTTCCCGCACCGTTGCCCTGGCGGTGCGGCTCTTCGGCAATGTCATGAGCGGCCATATGATCGTCGCCATTCTCGTTTCTATCGTGCCGCTTATCTTCCCGATAATCATGCAGGTTTTCGGTCTTCTCACCGGGCTCATTCAGGCCTACATCTTTGCGGTCCTGGCCATTGTCTACATTGCCTCCTCGGCACGGTCATTGAAAGAGAAACAGCGTCCGAATCTACATAACGATATGGAGCAAGAACACTATGGATAACCTGACCCTTATCGGCATGGTATCGATTGCCATCTCCGGTATCACCATGGCCATCGGTTCCATCGCCCCGGCACTCGGCGAAGGCCGGGCGGTGGCCAGCGCCCTTGCCGCTCTGGCACAGCAGCCCGATGAATCAAACACCATCACCCGGACGCTCTTTGTCAGTCTGGCGATGATTGAATCAACAGCCATTTACTGCTTTGTCGTGTCGATGATTCTGCTGTTTGCCAATCCTTTCTGGGAGTATTTTCTTAACCAGACCGGTGGCTGATCATGCTTATTGACTGGTTCACGACGATCGCCCAGATAGGTAATTTTCTTCTCCTGGTCTTTCTGCTGAAACACTTTCTCTATGGTCCGATCATCAAGGCAATGGACAAGCGGGAACAGAGGATCGCTAAACGTTTGCAGGATGCCGAATCTTCCAGGCAGGAAGCGGAGGAGAAAAAGCGGCAATTCGAGGAAGAATCGGCACAGCTGCGGCAACAAAAGGAACTGGTCCTGGAGGAGGTAAAAAAGCAGGCAGAAAGCGAGTGGCAGCAGAGGCGACAGGAGATGGAACGTCACTTTGCCGCACTGGAAGAGCACTGGCAAGGCGATCTAGCGAAACAGCAGCAGACCTTTATCGACGAGCTGGCCCGCCGAACGGCGGAACAGGTGCTGTTGACAGCCAGCCGTGCCTTGCAGGATCTTGCTGGACAGGATCTGCAGGAGCGGATGATTGAGGTTTTTCTCAATCGGCTTAAAAATCTTGATAAAAAAAAGGTGCAGCGGCTGCAACATTCCCTGGCAAAAGAAAATCCGTCGGTGACCGTCACCGCTGTCTTCGAGCTGCAAAGTGGTGCAAAAGAGCAACTGACGCGGGCCTTGCACGAGGTATTCGACAGCCGAGTCGCAGTTCTCTATGCGCGCGACGAAGAGCTGTTGGCCGGGGTGAAACTGGACAGCGGCAATGATGTCGTGGCCTGGAATCTGCAGGAGTATATCGCCGGCCTGCGCAAGGAAATAGCTGGTGTCATGGCGGGGCACCAGCCCGCAGGGGACGATGACATGGCCGAAAAAATAACGGCAGGTACGTTTCGGTGATATATGAACGATACGAAGAGAGAAACCAAAGATACAGGACCAACGGTGGATCTCTCCGCTGTCGCCGCCCATATATTTTCCTCGCTGCACAAAGTGACCGAGACATATACGCCGCAGCTCGAAGTGCATGAGGTCGGCCGTGTTCTGGCCGTAGCCGGCGGGGTGGCCTCTGTCGGCGGTCTTTCCCGGGTACAGTCGGAGGAACTGCTGCAATTCCCGGATAATGTTTACGGTCTGGCCTTTAATCTTGACCCGGAGGAGATCGGTGTCGTCATGCTTGGTGACAGTGACCACATCAGTGCCGGTACCCGGGTGAGACGAACCGGCCGGGTCATAGACATTGCCGTGGGTGAAGAACTGCTCGGCCGGGTGATAAATGTCCTCGGTCAACCGCTGGATGGAAAAAATACTCCGCAAACATCAGCTCGTTACCATGTGGAGCGGGACGCCCCGGCCATCATGGATCGGGCGCCGGTCACCGTACCGCTGGAAACCGGCATCAAGGTCATTGACGCCCTGATTCCCGTCGGACGCGGCCAGCGGGAACTCATTCTCGGCGATCGCCAGACCGGCAAGACAGCCATCGCCCTTGATACCATTGTCAACCAGAAGGGCAAGGATGTCGTCTGTGTGTACTGCTCCATCGGCCGGCGCAGCTCCGCCACGGCGACGCTGACCAACGACCTGCGCGAAAAAGGCGCCCTGGAGCATACCGTCATTGTTGTCGCCGCCGGGGAGGAGCCGCCGGGAGTGCGTTATATCGCGCCCTATGCGGCAACCGCCATTGGCGAATATTTCATGGATCGAGGCCGGGATGTACTGGTCGTCTACGACGACCTGACCCAGCATGCCATTGCCTACCGTGAACTGTCCCTGCTGCTTCGGCGGCCGCCCGGCCGTGAGGCCTATCCCGGAGATATTTTTTATATTCACTCGCGTCTGCTCGAACGCTCAACCCATCTGCGTGCGGCCCTGGGTGGAGGTTCCCTGACCGCCCTGCCGATTATTGAAACCGAAGCGCAGAACGTCTCCGCCTATATCCCGACCAATCTGATTTCGATCACCGATGGCCAGATCTATCTGTCGCCGGATCTTTTTAAAAAAGGTGTCCTGCCGGCCGTCGATCCCGGCAGGTCGGTCTCCCGGGTGGGTGGGAAAACGCAGTTGCCGGCATATCAGGCGGTAGCCGGTAATCTGCGCCTGGCCTATGCACAGTTCGTCGAGCTGGAAAAATTTGCCCGGTTCAGTACCCGTCTCGATGCAGCGACGCAGAAGGATCTCGAGCGCGGCCGGCGGGTTCGGGAAATCCTTAAACAGCACCGTTACGCACCCCTGTCGGCGGCGCAGCAGGTTGCCTGTCTGCTGGCGGTCAACGCCGGAGTTTTTGACGACATCACGGTCAGTACGGTACGCGCTGCCGAGCAGAAAATCATTGCCGTCGTCGATGACCAACTGGCCGCTGTCCGTGATCGTATTCACCAGGGAGAAAAGCTTACCGCCGAGGAGCGCGAGAAAATTCTCGCCGTGGCCCGGCAGGCTGTTGCCGGGCAGGTAAAATCGTCAACCGATTCTGCAGATCAACAAGGATAAAAAAAACGTGCAGACCGCCGAACAACTGACCCGGCGTATCAGCAGCGCCACCGACCTGCTCGACATTGTCAGGACCATGAAGAGCCTGGCTGCAGTGAGCATCAACCGGTATGAGCGGGCGGGCAATTCGATCGATGAATACTACCGCACCGTACTCCTCGGACTGCAGGCGGTGCTGCAGGCCGGGCCGGCCGATATGCGCCGGCAGCAGGAGCGGCGGGCCGGAACCAGACGTCTGGGCGTCGTTGTCTTTGGTTCCGACCAGGGCATGTGCGGCGGTTTCAATGACAGGATCGGCCATTTTGCCGTCAGCAGGATCTCTCGGCTGCATGACAACCGGAGTCGGCCGCGCCTTCTCTGTGTCGGTGGCAGAGTGGCTGCATTTCTTGAAGCGGCAGGGCTCGTGGTCGAAGAAGTGTATGCGGTTCCCGGGTCGCTGGACGGCATTGTTCCCCAGTCGCAGAATATTCTGGCAGCTATTAATACCTGGCGGGAACAAGATCAGGTGAATACTGTTAAACTGTTCCATAACAGCAAGGCCAAAGGTGTTGCCGCTCAACCGGAAGAGATTCACCTGCTGCCGCTGGCCGATGAGTGGTATGGCGATATCGTTTCCCGTCCCTGGGAGTCCCGATCCCTTCCGGTGTACACCCTCGGGCGCAACCGGCTTTTTTCGTCCCTGCTTCGCCAGTATCTTTTTGTCTCCCTGTATCGTGCCTTTGCCCAATCGATGGCGACGGAGAATGGTGCTCGTCTCTCTTCCATGCAGGCGGCGGAAGAAAATATCGACGAACGGCTGGAAGATCTTTTCGCGGAGTACCGCCGGCAACGACAGTCGTCGATCACCTCGGAGCTGCTTGACATTGTTTCCGGCTTTGAAGCCTTGTCTACCGAAAGGTGATGGGCCGTTAAATTTTTTTTCACCTGGCGTTTACATCAGGCAATTGTTTTGTTGCCCCTGGCAATAGTCACAGTGAAGAAAAAAACAGGCATGGAAATTGAATTTGAAAACATAATAAGCGAAAGACAACCAGTCGGGTACAACCAGTCTGATTATTTGCAAGGAGCAAAGGGATAAAAATGCCACTATCACAGTTGAGTGATTTCCAGCGACTCAGGGACGCAATGGTCGATGTGCAGCTTATCCGGCGGGGGATACGCGACCCGGCGGTCCTTGCCGCGATGCGGAAAATAGCGCGGCATCGCTTCGTCCCGGAGCATCTGCAGATGCTGGCTTATGAGGATCAGCCATTACCGATTGATCGTCAGCAGACCATTTCACAGCCGTATATGGTGGCCTTGATGACCGAGGCACTGATTTTGTCAAAAAATGACAGGGTGCTGGAAATAGGCACCGGCAGCGGGTATCAGGCTGCTGTTCTGGCCGAACTGTGCAGTACGGTTTATACGGTTGAAACAATTGCTGATCTGGCGAAAAAGGCGACATCCGTTCTGCAGGGGCTGGGTTATGGTAATATTATCATCAAGGTGGCCGACGGAACCCGTGGCTGGCCGGAGCATCAACCATACAACGGGATTATCGTCACTGCGGGGGCGCCGCATGTTCCCCAGCCGCTGCTCGATCAGCTCGCCGAGGGAGGCCGGCTGGTCATACCGGTCGGCGATCATGACCTGCAGCAGCTGCTGCGCCTGACCCGCACCCCGGACGGAGTAGTTAAGGAAAATCTCGGGGGATGCCGTTTTGTCCCGCTGCGCGGTGAGTACGGCTGGACATGAGCTCTCTTTATGGCACGACCATAACCGGGCAGTAAATAGTATTCAGTACCTTATGGGTGACACTGCCGAGAAAAAGTCCGGTAATATTCGAGTGTCCGTGTGAACCCATGATTATCAGGTCAAATTCTTTCGATCTGGCCAGGTCGGAAAGCACTTTTCCCGGCGACCCGAGAATACTTTTCGTGGTGAAATCGACTCCCGCCTCCTGCAGCTGCTGTGCTGTTTTCTCCAGAATTTTATTTGACTGATCTTCAACACTTTTGGTAACTTCCTTGGCAAAGATGCCGCTTACTTCCAGACTGGCATCAAGCAATTCATAACAGTTGACCGCGCAGATCCTGGCACCGGAAACCTTGGCCAGGTCAATGGCGCATTCTACTGCGTGAGCGGAGTAGCTGGAGCCGTCGACGGGAACAAGAATATTGGTGATATGCATGGGGAATTCTCCTGCTGTTGAGGTTGATGGCCTCGCCGAGGAATCTTTTTACTTAGCCATCTTGAAATCCGATTTTTTACCAGGTACTCAAGATTTACTACCGCCGTGACATTGCCGGGGGCCGACACTCGGCAGGTGTAAAAATTATAAGTCGTCGCAGAGGGTCGGGCAAGGGTAGCATCTGGTGTTCCTTTTTTCCGTCCCGTATCAATGGACAAATCCGATCATTTCGGACAAGATTCTTTCATGGGAAATTCACATCATCGGGTGCACATGCAATATAAAGGTGTTTATCGGCATTGGCGGTATTTTTGCCTGTTCCTGACGAGCATGGTTTTCTCCACGTCGACCCTTGCCTCGACCAAGGAACTGGCGGTCAGTGATTTTGCCCGTGAGGGTCTGGCCGGGTGGAACACGAAGATTTTTGCCGGGGAGACCAGGTATCAATTGGTCCAGGACGACGGAAAGGTTGTTTTGCAGGCTGTCAGTCAGGCGGCGGCGTCCTGCCTGATAAAGGAAATGGAGTTTCAACCGGCGGAGTACCGCTATCTGCGCTGGTCGTGGAAGATTGACAAGACCATCGAGGGAGGAGACGAAAAAACCAAGGCCGGAGATGATTATGCCGCCCGCCTCTATGTCGTTTTTCCCGGCCGTTTTTTCTGGCAGACCAGGGCCATCAATTATATCTGGGCCAACCAGCTGGCCGAAAATGCATCCATCGCCAATGCCTTTACTGCCCAGGCGATGATGCTTGCCGTCCAGTCCGGTCCGGCATCGGCCGGCAAATGGGTGTCCGAGGAGCGTGATATCTGGGCGGATTACCGGCGTCTTTTTGGCGAAGAACCGAAAAAAGCCGCCGCCATTGCCATTATGACCGATACCGACAATACCGGTGAGAGTGCTGTGGCCTGGTATGGAGACATCATTCTGGCAACCTCGCCGCAATAATTAGGAAGTATGGCATATCACTTGCTCTGTTGTTTTTAGAAAAGACAGGGTATCCGGAAACATCTTGAACAGCCTTATCTCGAGATAACACGGTATCTTTCCTGGACGGTTGACAATCACTGAACCACTCCACTCATCATCTCGTCCTGCCACACAGGACATGATCCTTTATCGCAAGATCATGACCTTTTTCGGTACTCTTGCCGCCTTGATTGAGCTATCATTTATTGCAGGAGAAGGAACATGCAACAGCAACAACCACCCCATCCGCTTGCCGAAGAAAAGGCCAGCCGGGTATGGATAGAGGCGATCACCCCGCGCATTGACTGCGGTCGTTTTCCGATTAAACGGGTGGTGGGCGAGACAGTTGAGGTTTCCGCCGCGGTTTTTGCCGACGCCCACGATCTCCTGAGAGCCGTTCTGCAGTACCGGCATGGTGACGGCGAATGGCGTGAACTGCCCATGTGCAGCCGGGGTGATGACCTGTGGACTGCCGAATTTACCGTCGATACGCTCGGCATTTATCAGTATACGGTCAGGGCCTGGATAGATCATTTCTCCACCTGGCAGCGGGATCTGCTGAAAAAATTCCAGGCCGGTCAGGATGTTGCGAGTGAACTGCTGGAAGGGGCGGCGATGATTGAAGCGACCTCCACCAGGGCACTTTCTCCCGATGATGACTGGCTCTCGACCATGGCGTCCTTGCTGCGGGCCGTGGAACCGCAGGAACACATGGTCGCCAAAGCGACAGCCGCGGATATCACCGCCATGATGCACCGTTATCCGGAACGCTGCCGGGAAGCGGTCTTTGCCCCGGCTCTGTCGGTGATCGTCGAAGCACGCAGAGCCGGTTGTAGTGCCTGGTATGAAATATTCCCGCGTTCCGTCACTGCTGATCCGAAAAAGAGCGGAACCTTCAAGGATGTTGAACAGCTCGTGCCGGAAATCGTCGGCATGGGCTTCGATGTCCTCTATCTGCCGCCCATCCATCCCATTGGCCGGACCAATCGCAAGGGCCGCAATAACAGTCTGGACCGAGCCCCCGAAGACCCCGGCAGTCCGTGGGCCATCGGGGCCGAAGAGGGCGGTCATAAAGCGGTCCACCCGGAACTCGGCACCCTTGATGATTTTGAGCATCTGGTCACCGTTGCCCGGGCCCAGGGCCTTGAGACCGCCCTCGACCTTGCCTTTCAATGTTCCCCGGATCATCCCTATGTCCGGGAACACCCGGAATGGTTTCGTCACCGTCCCGACGGGACGATCAAATTCGCCGAAAATCCACCTAAGAAATATGAGGATATCTATCCGTTTTTCTTTGACTGCAAGGACTGGCAGGCTCTCTGGCACGAGCTGAAGAGCATCGTTTTGTTCTGGATCGAACGCGGGGTGCGTCTGTTCAGGGTCGACAATCCGCATACCAAGCCGCTGCCTTTCTGGGAATGGCTCATAACCGAAGTACGCCGCGATTATCCGGACATCGTCTTTCTCTCCGAGGCCTTTACCCGGTCCCGGGTCATGTACAGCCTGGCCAAAGCCGGCTTCAGCCAGTCGTACACCTACTTCACCTGGCGCAACAGCAAACATGAATTGACCAGCTATCTGCGCGAACTGGTGGAGACCGAAGTGAGCGAATACTTTCGGCCAAATTTTTTCGCCAATACCCCGGATATCCTGCCGGAATATCTGCAATTCGGTGGTCGCGGGGCCTTTATCAGCCGCCTGGTGCTGGCGGCAACACTCTCCTCCTGCTACGGCATATACAGCGGTTACGAGCTCACGGAAAACCAGGCGCTGCCGGGAACCGAAGAGTATCTCAACTCGGAAAAATTTGAAATAAAACTGCGCAACTGGAAAAGTCCCGGCAATATCCGCGCATTCATTACCCGGATAAACAGTATCCGGAAAAACAATATCGCGCTGGCATCCAATAGAAGGCTGGCTTTCTATCCCGTCGACAATGAACAGCTGCTGTTCTACGGCAAAAGCACGAAGGATTTCGACAATATCATCTTGGTGGCGGTGAACCTTGATCCCCACCATGTTCAGGCCGGCTGGCTGGAGGTTCCCCTCGAGGAATTTCATATCGAGGAAGAGGAGGTGTATCAGGTGCATGAACTGCTCTTTGATAATCGCTTTCTCTGGCAGGGCAGAAAAAATTACGTGCGCCTTGATCCAAACGAAAGCCCGGCGCAGATTTTTCTGCTGCGCCGTAAACTGCGCACGGAACGTGATTTTGATTATTTCATGTAGGGGACAAGGGTTGCACTATGCTGAAAGGAAAAACAGACGCCCTCTGGTATAAAGACGCCATCATCTATGAATTGCACGTTAAGGCCTTTAAGGACGGCAATGATGACGGTACCGGGGATTTCCGGGGCCTTATTGAAAAGCTCGATTATATAGAGGCCCTCGGAGTCAATGTCATCTGGCTGCTGCCTTTTTATCCTTCACCGTTCAGGGATGACGGCTATGATATTTCTGATTATCGAGGCATACATCCGGGCTACGGCAGTCTTCGAGATTTCCGAACCTTTATCCGCGAGGCCCACCGCCGCCAGATAAAGGTTATCACCGAACTGGTCATCAATCACACTTCGGATCAGCATCCCTGGTTTCAACTGGCCAGAAGGGCAAAAAAAAACTCGGCACGGCACAAATATTATGTCTGGAGTGACACCAGCAGCAAATTTCCTGAAACACGGATAATCTTCACCGACAGCGAGCTGTCCAACTGGGCCTGGGATCCGCTGGCCAAGGCCTACTACTGGCATCGTTTTTTTTCACACCAGCCGGACCTGAATCACAATAATCCGAAGGTGGTGCAGGCTGTCCTGAAGATAATGCGTTTCTGGCTCGATATGGGAGTCGACGGCCTCCGCCTCGATGCCGTGCCCTATCTCTGTGTCCGGGAGGGGACCAATAACGAGAACCTGCCGGAAACCCTGGCGGTCCTGAAACAGTTTCGCAAGCACCTCGATCAACATTACACCGAGCGCATGTTCCTCGCCGAGGCCAATCAATGGCCGGAAGACGTCCTGCCCTATTTCGGTGAAGGGGACGTCTGTCATATGGCCTATCATTTCCCGCTGATGCCGAGGATCTTTATGTCACTGCGCCAGGAGGACCGGCATCCCATCACCGATATCCTCGATCGTACCCCGCCTATACCTGACACCTGCCAGTGGGCGCTGTTCCTCCGCAACCATGACGAGCTGACGCTGGAAATGGTCACCGACGCCGAGCGCGATTATATGTACCGGGAATATGCCAAGGACGGCAGGATGCGACTGAATCTCGGCATCAGGAGGCGACTCGCGCCACTGATCGACAACAGTCGCCGCCGCATGGAATTGTTGAATTCCCTGCTCTTTTCCATGCCCGGATCCCCGGTCATCTATTACGGTGACGAACTGGGCATGGGCGACAATATCTTTCTCGGCGATCGGGACGGCGTCCGTACGCCGATGCAGTGGAGTATGGACAGAAACGGCGGTTTTTCCAAAGCGGATTCGGCCCGCCTCTATCTGCCGCTGATCATGGACCCGGTGTACGGTTATCAAGCGGTCAATGTCGAAGCCCAGGAGCGCGACCCGTCGTCCATGCTGCATTTCATGCGCAGGATGATCGCCCTGCGCCGGCAGCATAAGGCCTTCGGCCGCGGCAGTCTGGAGTTTATCAGGCCGGACAACCGGGCAATACTCGCCTTTATCCGCCGTTACAAAAGCGAGATAATCATGGTGATCGCCAATCTTTCCAGGTTCGTCCAGCCGGCAGAGCTCGACCTGTCGGAATTCAAGGGGCACATCCCTGTTGAGATGATCGGCAGAACTGATTTCCCGGCCATCGGCGAGCTGCCGTATTTCATTACCCTGGGGCCGCACAGCTTTTACTGGTTCAGAATCGAATCGCCGGCGGAACCGATAAAAGTTGTCCGTGCCGGAACAACTGAATTGCAGAAAATGCCGCGATTTACTCTAGAGAAAATGTGGGATAGTCTGCTCGAACCGCACTATCTTTTTACCCTCGGCAACGATATCCTGCCGGCATATCTTGCCAGGCAGCGCTGGTTTGGTGGTAAGGCAAAAAACATCACCTCCTGCAGTCTGGTCGACTGGTGTAAAATGGGCGCGTCCTTTTACAGCACCTTTCTCAGCCTGCAGTATGAATCAGGGGAGCAGGAAGACTATGCCGTGCCGATGAAAATCGCTCAGGGGCAATCGGCCCTCACCCTTGCCGAAGAAATACCCGACAGCGTTCTCGCCTTTGTCAATAACCGCAAGGGTGACGGGATTCTTTACGACGCGCTCATGGACAGAGCCTCCTACGATATTTTATTGACCGCCATCGGTGACGGCCGACAGTACACCACCGCCAAGGGTGGCACTATCAAAGCGTTACCGACAAAAATCTATGATGCATTGATCGGCGCGGGCGATGGCTACACCTCGGTGCGAAAACTGCCCGCCGAACAGAGCAATACCTCAATCATCATCGGCGAAATCTTCGTGCTGAAACTCTATCGGAAACTGGAAAAAGGGATAAATCCCGATGTCGAGATGAGTCTCTACCTGACTGGAAAAAAGAATTTCAACTCAGTTGCCCGGGTTGCCGGGATATTGCAGTATTTCGATGCTGCGGGGCAGGAGGCAACGATGGGTATGCTGCAGGAATTTATCCCCAACCAGGGCGACGGCTGGTCGTATACCCTGGCGGCGCTGCAGGAGTATTACCAGCAGGCGAAAAACCGTCTTGCTGCGGGAGAAGCTGTGCCGGCGATGGAATTGTCGGTTATGGACGCCTCCCGGGAGGCTCCACCCGCGGTATTTACCGCCATGACCGAGGAATATCTCCAGGCCATCAGCACCGTTGGCCGGAGGACCGCGGAATTTCATCTGGCTCTGGCGGAAGAGAAAAAAAATCCGGCTTTCAAGCCGGAAAAATCGACCGCTGCCTTTACGGCGCAGCTGGCGGAGTCGGTAACCCGGCAGATTCAGGACGCTCTCCTGAGTCTGAATGTGAGAATGAATGAGTTACCGGCAGAGTTGCGAGACAATTGTGCCCTGATCCTCGAGGAGGTCCCGGCCCTGCTGGACAGGGTCGGCGAGATGACGGAGATGGGTGCGGCGCTGGGGCAATTGATCCGACACCATGGGGATTATCATCTGGGTCAGATTTTGCGGACAAAGGACAATGATTTCATCCTGGTTGATTTTGAAGGCGAACCTCTGCGGCCGATGGCGGCCAGACGCCTGAAGGGTTCGCCCTTAAAAGACCTTGCCGGCATGATACGCTCCTTCCAGTACGCAGCGGAAACCGCCCTGGCGGCGGCAACCGGCGAAGATGACCAAGGTGACAACAGGCAGGGACTTCTCCCCTGGGGCCGGGCCTGGTATCAGTGGGTGAGCAGCGTCTTTGTCGGGGCATATTGGCAGACTGCCGCAGGCGCGCCGTTTTTGCCGACCGCGGATGCCGACTTCATCCTCGATATCTTTCTCCTGGAAAAAGTTTTTTATGAACTGAAGTACGAATTGAATAATCGGCCGGCCTGGGTGCACATTCCGCTGGCCGGTATCGTCGATATCATCGAGAGAAAAAAGACCAGTAAAAGGAAAAAGTGAAAAGATGAAAAAAACGGCAACCACCAATGGTCTCATCAGCGATTATGACCTGCATCTGCTCGCCGAGGGCACGCATTACCGATCCTGGGAAAAACTCGGCGCGCACAGCATAAAAAATGACCACATGCAGGGCACCTTCTTTACCCTCTGGGCGCCGAACGCCGAAGAAGTTGCCGTCATCGGCGACTTCAATGGCTGGCAGAGTGCGGCCAATCCTCTGGCAAGAATCAAGGATTCCGGCTACTGGCAGGGTTTTGTATCCGGGGTTGAGCAGGGCGCATTGTACAAATTCGCCATCACCTCAAAATTGAATAATTACCGGGTTGAAAAGACCGACCCCTATGCCTTTCACTGTGAAATACGCCCGGCCTCGGCGTCGGTCGTCTGGGACCTTGCCGGCTATAGCTGGCAGGACGGTGATTGGATGGCTGCCCGGCAGGACCATCACCATGCAGCGCCGATCTCCATTTACGAGCTGCATCTCGGCTCATGGATGCGGCGTGAGGACGGCAGTTGGCTTACCTATCGGGATCTGGCGGGAAAGCTGGTCGATTATGTCAGCCATATGGGTTTTACCCATGTGGAACTGCTGCCGGTCAATGAGCATCCCCTTGATGCCTCCTGGGGCTATCAGACCATCGGCTATTTTGCGCCGACCAGCCGCTTCGGCACGCCGCAGGATTTTATGTATCTGGTCGATACCCTGCACCAGGCCGGTGTCGGCGTCATCCTCGACTGGGTGCCGGCGCATTTCCCGCGTGATGCCCACGGTCTCGGTTATTTTGACGGCTCGCATCTCTATGAACATGCCGATCCGCGCCAGGGAGAGCATCGGGACTGGGGGACACTGATCTTTAATTACGGGCGAACCGAAGTGGCGGAATTCCTGCTGTCCAATGCCCTTTTCTGGCTGGAAGTCTATCATATCGATGGCCTGCGCGTTGATGCCGTCGCCTCGATGCTCTATCTGGATTATTCGCGTGAGGAAGGGGAGTGGATACCGAATCGCTACGGCGGCAGGGAAAATCTGGAGGCGATAGATTTCCTCAAACGATTCAATGAGCTGGTCTATCAGGAACATCCGGATGTGATGACCTTTGCCGAGGAATCGACCGCCTATCCG
Source organism: Desulfocastanea catecholica (assembly GCF_054657295.1). NCBI lineage: Bacteria > Pseudomonadati > Thermodesulfobacteriota > Desulfobulbia > Desulfobulbales > Desulfobulbaceae > Desulfocastanea > Desulfocastanea catecholica. The sequence goes on along the minus strand of NZ_BAAHYZ010000005.1, from coordinate 210,305 downwards.
ATGGTGTCACGGCCGACCTATCTGGGCGGACTGGGCTTTGGTTTCAAATGGAATATGGGCTGGATGCACGATACCCTGGCCTATATGCGCCATGACCCGATACATCGTTCCTATCACCACCACCGGCTGACTTTCAGTCTGCTCTATGCCTATCATGAAAATTTCATGCTGCCCTTTTCCCATGATGAAGTGGTGCATGGCAAAGGCTCTTTGATCGGAAAAATGCCCGGCGACTACTGGCGCAAGTTTGCCAATTTGCGGCTGCTCTATGGCTATATGTTTTCCCATCCCGGCAAAAAACTGCTGTTCATGGGGGGGGAAATCGGCCAGTGGACCGAGTGGAATCATGAAGGGACCGTCGATTGGCCACTGCTGGATTTTCCCTTTCACCAGGGGCTGCAGCGCTGGATCCGCGACCTGAATACTTTTCTGCGCGGCGAGCCGGCGCTGTATGAACTCGACAATGATCCGGCGGGATTTTCCTGGATCGACTGCAATGACAGTCAACAGTCCATCCTCAGCTATATCCGCCGGGGCAAGGATTTAAGCGATGTGGTAGTCTGTATCGGTAACTTCACTCCGGTGCCGCGGCACAATTATCGCCTGGGTGTCCCGGCAATGGGCTATTGGCAGGAAATACTCAACAGTGACGCGCCGATATACGGCGGCAGCGGCCAGGGCAATTTCGGCGGCAAGGAGGCGACACCCTTATCGGTCCACGGCGAGAGCCATTCGCTGAACGTGACCCTGCCGCCCCTGGCGATGATGGTCTTTCGCCTGAAGCAGGGAGACTGACAGTGCTGGAAAAAATAAACAAAGCGCTTCAACTTCTCGGCATCACCAACTTTCTGCTCGGCGTGCATGATGCGGCGTTTCCCAGCCTGCCGGAGGAGAACCTGGGCCGTGGTTCCCCCTATTCCGCAGGCGCCGCCGACTTTTTCGCGTTTGCCGCATCTCTCGGTTTTACCGGCGTGCAGCTGGGGCCGCAGGGCATAACCACCGAGGCTAACCCTTCACCCTATGACGGCAGCTTTTTTTCCAGGAATCCTCTGTCTCTGGCCCCACTCTCCCTGATTCGATCGGCTTGTCCGCTGCTGGAAAGAGACAGGCTGGCCGGGATTATCGACCAGTTCCACTCTGCTCCTGACCGGGTGGATGATATCTTCGCCAGGCTGGCCATAGGCGATATTTCCACCGAAATATGCAGGCGGTATCGACGGGAAGTGACAGATGGGCGATCCGCCGCCTGGCAAGCCCTGAGCCATTCTTATGAGGAATATCGCCGACAAAATGCGCCCTGGCTTGAAAGAGACGCCCTTTATCAGCTGCTGCGACAGCACTACGCCGGCAAGAGCTGGAGACAATGGGACAACGCGAAAGAGGGTCGGCTCGACAGGCACCTTTTCGCCCCGCCAGCCGGTCTGGAAGAAGCGGTACGCCTGCGCCGGGAGGCTCTGGGACGACAGTATGGCGAGGCGATTGATGACTATTGTTTCATCCAGTTCCTGCTGGCCGAACAGCACCGGGAATTAAGACAGCGATGCCGGCGTCTTGGCCTGCAACTGTTCGGCGACTTACAGATTGGCATGTCAGGTCGCGATGCCTGGTATGGCCAATCCTTCCTGCTGGCCGGGTATGTCATGGGGGCACCGCCCAGCCGGACCAATCCGGAGGGACAGCCGTGGAACTATGCCGTGCTCGACCCCCACTGCTATTTTGTCGACAGCGCTAACGGGTCCAGACAACCGGGTCCCGCTCTGCTCTTTCTCCAGGCCCGGATAGAAAAACTGGTCGATGAATTCGACGGCCTGCGTCTGGACCATCCGCACGGCCTGATCTGTCCGTGGGTCTATACATCTGATCAGGCCGATCCCTTTGGTGCTGTACAAAATGGCGCACGTCTTTTTGCTTCGCCGATGCTGCCCGATCATCCCGCGCTGGCGCAATACGCCATAGTTCGGCCGGAGCAGCTCAATACGCAAAAGCACCGCTACGACGATAACTGGGTGACCAGTCTCGATGCGGAACAGGTTGGGAGGTATGCCCAGCTCCTTGAGGTAATTATCAAGACGACCGAAAAAAAATGGGCGAACGCGGGGACGATTGCCTGTGAAATTCTCAGCACCCAGCCCTATCCGGTTAAACGGGTCATGGACCTGTACGGGCTGGGCCGTTTCCGGGTTACCCAGAAGGCTGATCTGACCAATACGCTCGATGTCTACCGCAGCGAGAACGCCCGGCCGGAGGATTGGCTGATGCTTGGCAATCATGACACCCCGACCATCTGGCAGGTGGCGGACAGATGGCAAAAAGAAGGCGTTACACGTCGGCAGGCCGAATATCTGGCCATTCGTCTGCGTATCCCTGCAGCGGAACAGACAAGCTGGAAAGAACGTCTGGCCGTTGATGCCGGGGCATTGGTCCAGGCCAAGTTTGCCGATTTATTTGTCGGCCCGGCGCAAAATATCATGGTCTATTTTACCGATCTTCTTGGCGGCATGGAAAGCTATAACAAGCCGGGCACAACGAATAAGGATAACTGGACGCTGCGCATTTCCTGCGACTTTAAAAAAATATACCGCGAAAAATTGGCTGACGACCGTGCGCTGAACATCCCCAAGGCATTGGCCATGGCGCTGAGAGCACGTGATGCATCGATCAGTTCGGCATACCAGGGCCTGATCCGGGAACTGGAGGACGCCTGCTGATTCCTGTCGATTTTATGCTTGGAATCTGCCGCATTGCAGAAACCGTAACACGACATGGACAGTGAGAACATTTTTTTGTCTTGCTGGAGCGGACTATGTCTTTTGACATCGGACAATTCTGTAAAATTCAATCCGGCCCAAAAATCGGCAATGTTTTCTGCCTGCGGCGACTTTTAGAGGAAGGCGTCGGCAGACCAATCTCGACGGCGACTTTACGCCTGTTCGGCATGTTCCTTGCAAATCCTGTTTGCAGACAAAGGTCCGTGTTGTGTTTATCGGCCTGAAAAGACCGGCTCTGCTCCTTTGTCTTCGGCCTCAATGAATTTCCGGATCATATTCAGACACAGAGGAGAATTGAAATGGAACAACAAAAGAGAATGGAAGAATCGTTTCTGAGAACCCATCGCGATTTTATTGCCAACCTGACGGCCTCCCTGGATGTCATCGGCAAAGACATCAACGAGGCCAAGGAGATGCAGAGTATGTGTACGGATGAATGGTGCCAGGCGACTGAATCCTATCTCGATGAGCTGGCGAAGATGATCTATTCCATCAGCGAACCGCGTTGGCTTTCCGATGAGGATTCGGATCGGATCCGACAGCTCCGAAAGCGCATACACGATCTTTATGCGCAATACAAAGGCGTCGCAAAAACTGCTTAATCACGAGTCACCGAACTCTTCGAGAAAATGTTTGGCAGTGGCCTGCAAAAGACCGGAGATAAAGGGGTTGGAATGTCTCCACAAAGTCGATCGCATATGCAGAATACAATCGATTTCACAATGGATTTCGGCACCTGCCTTGACCCTGCCGGCGGCGTACTTTTTCGTCTGTGGGCGCCACAAGCCCGGCAGGTTGACCTGTGTTTAACCGTTGGCGCGGCAGAAAAGCGGGTGTTGCCGATGACAGCCCGGCAGGATGGCTGGTTTGTCCTGCATCACCAGGCAGCAGGACCCGGCGATTGGTATCAATTCATCATTGATAATGATCTGCTCGTGCCTGATCCTGTCAGTCGTTGTCAGGCTGGGGATATCCACGGGCCAAGTGTCATCTGCAATCCCGACGGATACAGCTGGCATGATGGACAGTGGCAGGGCAGACCCTGGGAGGAAGCGGTGCTCTACGAACTGCATGTCGGTACCTTCTCCCCCGAGGGAACCTTTCACGGCGTTACGAAACGACTCGATTACCTTGTTCAGCTGGGTATAACCGCCATTGAACTGATGCCGGTTGCCCAGTTTCCCGGTGACTGTAACTGGGGCTATGACGGCGCGCTGCTCTTTGCCCCGTGCAACAGGTATGGCGGTCCGGACGAGCTGAAAGAACTGGTCGATGCCGCACACCAGCGGGGCCTGATGGTCTTTCTTGATGTCGTCTACAACCATTTCGGCCCGGAAGGTAATTATTTGTACGTCTATGCCCGGGATGCCTTTTTTACCGAGCAGTTCCACACCCCCTGGGGCGCAGCGATTAATTTTTCCGGGCCAGACAGCAGAATCGTCCGGGATTTCTATATTGCCAATGCCCTGTACTGGCTGGAAGAATTCCATATCGATGGCCTGCGCTTTGATGCCGTGCACTCGATTTTCGATCAGTCCCGGCCAGACATCCTCGAGGAAATAGCCAAGAGGGTACGTGGGGTGCGCGAAGGCCCAGGCCGCAGACGGCATATCCATCTGATCCTGGAAAATGACCATAATTGCGCACGCTATCTTACCCGGAAGGCCAACGGGCAACCGCAATTTTTCACCGCGCAGTGGAATGATGACTTTCACCATGCCTGTCACATCCTGTTGACCGGGGAAACAGAAGGCTACTACCAGGATTATAGTGACCGGCCGATACACCATCTGGGCCGGTGCCTTACCGAAGGTTTTGCCTATCAGGGGGAACAGTCCCCTTATCGCCAGGGTGAAAAACGCGGGGAACCAAGCGCCCATCTGCCGCCGTCGGCATTTGTCTCATTTTTGCAAAATCATGATCAGATCGGCAACCGCGCCCTGGGCGAGAGACTCCCTGCACTCGCTGATCAGCAGGATCTGGAAATCTTCATTGCCCTTTTCCTGCTCGCCCCCTCGCCGCCGCTGCTGTTCATGGGCGAGGAGTTCGGCGCGCAAACGCCTTTTTATTATTTCTGCGACTTTTCCGACGAACTCGCCGCCAGTGTCACCGCCGGCAGGAGAAAGGAGTTTGCCAGGTTTGCCCAGTTCAGTTCCCCGGAAAGCCGCGCGCGCATCCCCGATCCGAACTCTATTGAAACGTTTCTCCTGTCCAGGCTCAACTGGCAGGCTGTTGAGCAAAATCCCGACAACTCCTGCTTGCTGTTGTACCGAAACCTGCTGCTTCTGCGTCAACAGATAATTGTCCCTCGTGTGAAAGACATGCGGAAAAACCGGGCAGGTTTTCAGGTCCTGGCCGAAAAAGCGCTCAAGGCATGGTGGCAATCACCAAATGATGAGCTCCTCACGGTGGTCTTCAATCTCCACGACCAGGCTATCACCGTCGATTCTCGTCCAATGGACACCTCGTCGGCAGAGAAAGTCGAGAGCATGGCCGGTGAGCGCGCAAAGCTTATCTATCAATACAGCGCGGAGGGCGGTCAGGCCTGGTCGCCAGACGTCATTGCCCCGAAGAGCATTGTCTGGATGCTGGAAACTACTGGTGACTTACATGACTGAAAAGGCGCTGCGGGAAATCGCCGCCATCTATGGCATAACCGTTGAAACGGTGGCCGGCGAGAGTGACCAGGCGGAGATTGAAGAATATCTTGTCGCCCTGTTACAAGGTGCGAATCTGCCGATCACCGTGGCTGCTGATGCGGTAACCCTGCTGCCGCAGTTGCAGGAACAGCGGTTGCAGCAGATGATTGATCCCGTGCGGGTAATAGAGGAAACGGAGAAAACCTTGACTCTGCCCGTGCAGCTGTTCCAGGGCGATGACCGGCAATACCGGTGGACCCTCACCGCAGAGAATGGTGCACAATACCAGGGCAGTTTTCAGCAAAATGATCTCGCTCCTTTATCGCAAACTGCAGTAAACGGTCGGATATATGCTGTCCATACTCTTGACCTGGGCCTGACCCTGCCCCCCGGTTACCATGAGTTCATTGTCCAGGCGGCAGAGCAGGGGGAGGGCGATCAATCGCCGGCGACGCAGCTCCTGATCGTCGTCCCGCGCCAGTGTTATGTGCCCCCCGGACTTTCCGGCGACAACCGGATCTGGGGCCTCAGTACCCATGTGCATGCCGTAAAATCGATGGAAAACTGGGGCATCGGAGATTTCTCTGATGTGCTGAAGATTCTCGGCATAAGTGCCGAGGCGGGAGCCGGTACCTTGCATGTCGCCCCGCTGACCTGTTGTGTTCCGCAGCATCCGGTCCGGCAGAAGTCACCCAATCCTTACCGTCCCTCCTGCCGCTCGCAGCTTAATGTCCTTTTTATCGATGTACAGGCAATTGCCGATTTTGTTGAATGCGATGGTGTCGGGGGGAGCATGCAGCAAACCGAATTCCATGCCCGGCTGGCGATGATACGAGATCGGGATCGGATCGATTATGCAGAAATCAGCACCATAAAAGACCAGCTGTTACGCAGGCTCTGGGAGCATTTCAACGCCAATCATCTGCATCCGAAGACGTCCCGGGGCAGCGAATTCCGCAGTTTTCAAGAGAAAGGAGGAGAGACGCTGCGTCATTTCGCACTCTTTTCCGCACTGCACGAAAAATTTGCTGCCGATGATCAGTATGCAGCAGGCTGGACCAGCTGGCCCGCGGCATTCAGAGAGTGTCATTCCCCGGAGGTGGCCGAGTTTGTCGAGCAGAACGAGTATGAAATTGAATACTACCAGTACCTGCAGTGGCAGGCGGAATTACAGCTGGCAGCAATCGGCCGTCGCTCCATGGAGCTGGGTCTGAAGGTCGGCCTGCTGGGCGAATTTCCTTTTGCTGTCGACAAAAACGGCTTTGAATCCTGGCGCTATAAGGAGGCATTGCTGGAGGGGGCGCTGGTGACCAGACAGCCGCTTGATGGTCCGGGCCAGGATCCTGCTGTCGGTCTACCTCTTTTTTTACCGCATTGTCTGCAGAATAACCGCTATCGACCATTCATTGAAGGGCTGCGGCAGAGCATGCGATATTTCGGCGCACTGACAATCAACTCCATAGCCAACTATTATCGGACTTTTTGTTCCTTTGCGGCACTGGACGAAAAGTTTCGCTCCGTTGTCTCTTTTCCCTTCGCCGACATGCTTGGCATTATCACCCTGGAAAGTCAGCGAAATCGCTGCCTGGTCATTGTCGATACCATGGATGTATTGCCTGGAGAGCAGCAACAGCAGTTACGGCAAAAAAACATATTTTCCAGCAAATGCTTATTGACCGCGAAAAACGAGCAGGGCGAGTGGCTCGGTGCACCAGACTATACGGCACATGCCGTGCTGCGTTCTTCGGCACCATTTCTCGTTACCGCGACAGGATTCTGGAAGAGCAGCGACATTGCCCTTCTCGCCAAGGAACACCTTTTTATCGGTGATAGGGAAAAGGAAAAAGCGATGGTTACCAGGGCCGCCGATCGGGTCCATTTGCTGATTACTCTTGACCACGAAGGGCTTCTCCCGGACGGCTGCACGGTTGAACAGAGCATTTCGACGGAACTGGACCAGTCTCTGCTGGCCGGTCTGCAGATATTTCTGGCCAGGACTCCGGCGAAAATTCTTCTTGTGGCCATAAACGATCTTCTCGGCCTGGACATTCAGGCGGAACCCCCGGCTTTAAGCTGTCAGAGGTTCTGGGAAACAACGTACCCACTTGATATTGAGGAGATTCTTGGCGGGCAGGAGATTGCCTCGCTGTTCAAGGCCCTGTGCCGCGAACGGGGAGTCGGTAATGTTCGGCCATTGGGGTCGATCTCTGATCGAAAAAAGAGACAGGGGCAGGTGCTGCCGCGGGCTTTTTACCGTCTGCAGCTGCATAAGGATTTTACCTTTCAGCAGGCTGCAGCAATTACGCCCTATCTCTCTCAACTCGGCATAAGTCATTGCTATGTCTCGCCCTTCTTGATGGCTCGCCCCGGCAGCTCCCACGGCTACGATATCATCGATCATTCGACAATAAATCCGGAAATCGGCAGCAGGGAGGATTTTGATGGTTTTCTTGCCGTTGTCGAAGAGCAGGGCATGGCGTTGATTCTTGATATCGTGCCCAATCACATGGGCATCGGCTCTGATAACCAATGGTGGATGGATGTGCTGGAAAACGGTGAGGCGTCGAAATATGCCCGGTTTTTTGATATAAACTGGCTGCCTCAACAGCCGGAGCTCGCCGGACGGCTTCTGTTGCCGGTTCTCGGCGATTATTACGGAAAAATTCTCGAAGACGGGCAGCTGACGCTCTGTTTTGATGATACTTCAGGGAGCTTTTCCGTGCGCTATTACGACCATCGATTTCCCGTCAGTCCTCGGTCCTGTCCGCGCCTGCTCGGCTATGATCTGCAGCGTCTTGAGAAGCGACTGGGAGAAGCTCACCATAGCTTTCAGGAATTTCAGAACCTTATCCACGCCCTGGCCAATCTGCCGGGACACCGAAAGACCTCCCTGGAAATGTTGCAGGTTCGTCACCGCGACAAAGAAGTAAGCAAAAGAACGCTGGTGCGACTGTGTCGAAAAAGTTCAGAAATAAGAGAGTTTATTGAGGAAAATGTCATCCTTTTTAACGGGGTGTCCGGCAAGCCGGAAAGTTTCGATCTTCTTCATACTCTGCTGGAAGAACAACCGTATCGCCTTGCCTTCTGGCGGGTTGCCGCCGACGAAATCAATTATCGCCGGTTCTTCGACATCAATGAACTGGCGGCTCTGCGCATGGAGGAAATTGAGGTTTTCCACGAAACGCACCGGTTGATATTGGACCTTATTGCCACCGGCCGGCTCGATGGTCTGCGTATCGACCATCCCGACGGACTGTATGATCCGTACGAATATTTTTGCCGGCTGCAGACCTTTGCCGCCGGTGAGTCCGAAGAAGATTCTTCCCGGTGCGGAGACGCTTCGGATGATTTGGCGAGTGTGCCCCTGTATGTTGTCGTCGAAAAAATTCTGGCCGGCTTTGAGTCTCTGCCGGATAATTGGCCGATCAGCGGCACCACCGGATATGATTTTTCCAACCTGCTCAATGGACTGTTTGTCAACGCCGCCGCGGAAAAGAAAATGACCGCCATCTATCACCGATTCATTGGCGGGAAAATAGAGTACGACCAGCTGCTCTATGACAGCAAGAAATTGATTATCCGTTCCTCGATGGCCGGTGAACTGAACGTTCTGGCCAGCCTGTTGTACCGGCTGGCCCAGACGGACCGTCGAACCAGGGATCTGACCTTCAACAGCCTGCGTGATGGTTTGATTGAGGTTGTCTGTTTTTTTCCCGTCTACCGAACCTATACTTCTCAGGACAAAATTGCTGACCGGGATGCCCAATTCATTAAGTGGGCGCTGGCAAAGGCCCAGCTCAGACAACACCTCGACGACGCCAATGTCTTTGGTTTCATCAGATCGGTGCTCCTGCTGGAGACTGAAGAAAACGCTGCCAGAAAGAGCGGCTGTCTTGATTTTGTTATGAAATTTCAGCAATATACCGGGCCGGTAATGGCCAAAGGGCTAGAAGATACTTTCTTTTACCGATACAATCGCCTTCTTTCCTTAAACGAGGTTGGCGGCAGTCCAAGGAGCTTTGGCGTTTCCCTTGCCGCCTTTCATCAGACCAATCAAAGCCGTCTGCGGCATTGGCCGCACAGCATGTTGAACAGTTCCACCCATGACTCGAAACGAAGCGAAGATGTACGGGCCCGAATCAATGTCCTCACTGAAATGACCACGGAATGGCAAAAGCGCATCAAGCGCTGGAGCATACAGAACCGGTCGCATAAAACAACTCTTGAAGAGAACCCGGCCCCATCGGAAAATGATGAATATGCTTTTTATCAAAACCTGCTTGGCGCATGGCCGCTCGAACCGCTCAACGAAGAGGGCCGGAAGGATTTTACGGAGCGGATGAAAAACATGCTTCTGAAAACCAGCCGGGAAGCAAAAATGCATACCAGTTGGACGAACCCGAATATTTTGTATGAAAATGCCCTGATACGCTTTGTCGAGGGAAGTCTTGGGGTGTCGAACAATCCGTTTCAGAATGATTTTCTTTCTTTTCAAGAAGATATTGCCTGGTTTGGCATGCTCAACAGCCTCTCCCAGGTCTTTTTGAAACTGGTTGCTCCCGGGATTCCAGATATTTACCAGGGTAATGAAACCTGGCGGTTCTGCCTGGTCGACCCGGATAATCGCCGACCGGTAGATTTTGCCAGGAGACAGTCAATGTTGTTTTCTCTGCTGGAACGCATGCATAGCGAAAGTGCTCAGCCGGAAACGCTGCAACAGGAATTGCTGGCCGATATGTCGGATGGACGGGCCAAAATGTACGTTATCGCGCAAACCCTGCGGTTGAGGCGAGACCGGCACGATCTTTTTACCGACGGCAGCTATCTACCCCTCGAAGTGACCGGCAGCAGAAGCCACCATATCTGCGCCTTTGCCAGGAAAAAAAATGACCAGGTGATGGTTGCTGTCGCGCCCCGGCTTTATGTGACTTTGATGCAGGGCAAAAGGGAGTTACCACTGGCCGACTCGGTCTGGCATGATACCACGGTCCAGCTGCCGGAAGACCTCGTCGGCATGCAGCTGCACAATATCTTCTCCGATGAACCGGAGCCTCTCATCGAAGCGGACAATCGTCCGCCATCAATCAAGGTTGGCCGTCTGCTGCAGTCCTGGCCGGTGGCCCTGCTGCAGGGAACAGTTTTATAAATTTACTCCTGGGAACACTACTATCGCCAGCTCTTTCAGCCCTACCAGGGAATAGGCTGGTGCTCGCGAAAAAAGCCGCCGGTGGGACCATCGTCGGGCAGGGTTGCCAGCCAGACCGGGGTCTTGGCCGCCTGTTCCGGCGAAATGGGTGCCTGTGGACCGCCGAGGTCTGTCCTGACCCACCCGGGACAGGCGGCGTTGATGAGAATATTTTTCTCACGCAGTTCCTTGGCCAGCAGGGCGGTGATGCCGTTGAGCAGGATTTTAGACAGACGATAGGCGGGGGATTGCAGCTGGGCATAATTCGATTCGGGATTGACGATGTCGGTCAGCGAGCCCAGGGTACTGGAGATATTGACGATACGGCCGTACTTATGCCGGCTCATGATCGGCACGCAGCCCTGGCTCAGCAGCAGCGGACCAAAGGCGTTGGTTGTCAGGGTATTCTGCAGCAGTCCGAGCGGCAATTCAAGGATGGTCGACGCCGTATCGATCATGATGCCGGCGTTATTGACCAGCACGTCCAGCCTGCCGAAGGTGTCGTCAACTCTGCCCACCGCCGCCATGATCGAGGTCGTATCGGCGACATCGAGGAGGGTGAAGTACACGTCGAGCCCTTTTTTGACCAGTTCTTTCTGCGCTTCAAGTCCTTTGTTCTCGTTACGGGCGCCGATGATTACCTTGTATCCCTTCTGGGCCAATTGCTCGGTGATTGCCAGGCCGATACCTCGATTAGCGCCGGAGACCAGCGCGATGCGTTGTTTTGATGTATGCATGATGCCCTCCTTCCTTTGTCGCGAATTTTTCGATGCGTCGATCGGTGACGGCCATTATCCCTTAATAATCTGCTCAAGCGCGCTGTCAATGTCGCCGTAAACAAACTGGAAACCAGCCTTCTGCAAAAGAGCTGGTTGCGTCCGCTGGCTGTAGAGCAGGGCTTGGCCGAAACCGCCAAGAACCGTGGTCAAGATGAAAGCCGGAGTCGGCAGCATTACCGGGCGGTTAAGCTTATCTGCCAGTGTTTTGGTCAGCTCGATGTTGCGTACCGGATGCGGGGAACACCAGTTTACCGGCCCGCTGATGTCCGTGTGCGCTATAGCGAAGCGATAGGCGGCGATCAGGTCCTGCAGGTGTATCCAGGGAAACCATTGTCGGCCGCTGCCGAGGCGTCCGCCAAGAAACAGCTTGAAGGCAGGGATCATCGAGGCCAGCGCTCCCCCGTTACGGTCGAAGACGATACCGAAGCGGGTTACGACGACGCGGATGCGATCCGTCTGTGCTTTCAAGGCCTCGGCTTCCCAGTCGCGGCAGACGCTGGCCAGAAAATCGTCGCCCGGAGGCTCGTCTTCGGTGAGTACATCCTCGCCGCGGTCCCCATAATAACCAGGAGCGGAGGTGCTGAAAAATATGGTGTCACCCGCTCCCGTGAGACTAGCGGCGAGATTACGCGTGGTCAGAACACGGCTGTTGTATATCTGCTCTTTTACCTTTTTCGTCCAGTAGGTGAAAATCGATTTGCCGGCCAGATTGATGACGATATCGTGTCCCGCGACGCTGTTCTGCCAGTTCCCTGGTTTGGTGGTATCAGCTTGCAGCCAGCTAAATGATGGGTGTTCACTGAGAACGGTCGGCTTGTCACTCCGACCAACAGCGGTGATCTTGTGGCCGTCTGCCAGCAGGGCCATGGCGAGATGGTGGCCGACAAAACCTGATCCGCCGGTCATAAATATTTTCATATTGTTCCCCTTGTTTCACTTACATTGATTCGTTGTCCTGTTTTGCCGGACGAACGCCTTACTGTCGACAGTTGTTTGTTGTTTAAATGTAAAAAATAAGCAGTAGATGACTACCGGGCCATAAAGATTTGCCTGGCGTGCAAACGGCGAAACGTTTCACCACTCTCCTCTCTGGTCAGACCTGCAAGATCTTTACCGGGACACCCTTTGTGGCCATCTCCACTTCTTTTCTTATTACTGCCGCAAAAAAAGGGCCCGGCATGATATTTGAATTAAATAAGTAGACGTTGACCAAGAGAGCAGTCTAAGCAGCTCATTTGTTAAAAAAAGGTTTGCAGAAATAGAGAGCCGTTCCGTTCAAACCTATAAATATGGTGCCCCTATGAGAAACGAAGAATATGTCGTCTGGTTTGAAAATCTTTCTGTGCAGGATATATCCCGAGTCGGTGGCAAAAATGCCTCTCTCGGGGAGATGATCAGGGAACTTGATGGGCAGGGGGTACGGGTTCCCGGCGGCTTTGCGACCACGTCGAAGGCCTATTGGCAGTTTATCGAGGCCAATAACCTGCAGGAACCTCTTAAAAAAACTCTGGCCAGGTTTCAGGACAACAAGCTGTCCCTGGAAAAGACCGGACGGGCACTGCGCAGGCTCTTTCTCCACAGTGAATTTCCGCAGCCGATTGCCAAGGCTATCAGAGATGCGTACCGAGAACTTTCCAGGCGTTACGGCACCGAGAGTCACGACGAAGACGAAGGGGTTGACGTCGCCGTGCGCAGCAGTGCGACCGCCGAAGATCTGCCGGAGGCAAGTTTTGCCGGACAGCAGGAATCTTTTCTGAATATCACCGGCGAGCGAGAACTGCTTGACGCCTGCCGTAAATGCTACGCCTCGCTGTTCACCGATCGGGCAATCTCCTACCGTGTGGAAAAAAAATTCAATCATCTCGAGGTTGCTCTTTCGGTGGGGGTACAGAAAATGGTCCGTTCAGACAAGGCCGGCTCGGGGGTTATGTTTACCCTGGATACGGAAACAGGTTTTCCGGATGTGGCGATGATCGACGCTGTCTGGGGCCTGGGGGAGAATATCGTCAAGGGGACAGTCAATCCCGACGAATATCGAGTCTTTAAGCCGCTGCTGAAAAAAAAGGGGGCGGCGCCAATCATCGAAAAACGCCTCGGCACCAAGGAAAAGACCATGGTCTATGCCGGGGGGGATTCAAAGACGGTGCGAAATACCCCGACCACGAAAAAGAAACGCGACAGCTTTGTCCTTACCGACGAGGAGATCCTCACCCTGGCCAGGTGGGCCTGCCTCATTGAAGATCATTACCATAAACCGATGGACATGGAATGGGCCAAGGATGGCGATAGCGGCGATCTGTTTATCGTCCAGGCCCGGCCTGAGACCGTCCAGTCACGCAAAGGAAGCGGCTCGCTGCGGCAATACCGCCTGCAGGAAAAAGGACAGGAGCTGGTCAGCGGCATGGCGGTGGGGGACGCCATCGCCGCCGGCAGGATCAGTATTCTGCATGATCTGAAAGAAATGGAGCATTTTGAGGACGGATCGATACTGGTCACCGAAAGGACCGATCCGGACTGGGGCCCGATTATGAAGCGGGCGGCGGCAGTTGTCACCGAGCATGGGGGGCGGACAAGCCATGCCGCCATCGTCAGCCGTGAGTTAGGCATCCCCGCTGTTGTCGGGGCTGAAAAGGCCCTGGAGAAGCTGCACGGGCATGATCTGGTTACGGTCTGCTGTGCCGAAGGCGCCAAGGGAAAGGTGTACAAGGGCAAGCTGGCCTATGTCGCAGAGGATATCGATCTGGAGGCAATTCCCAAGGTCGATGTGCAGATCATGCTGAATATCGCGACGCCTGATGCGGCCTTTCGCTGGTGGCGTCTGCCCGCCGATGGCATCGGGCTGGCACGTATGGAATTTATTATTAATAATATCATAAAGATTCACCCTATGGCCCTGGTTCATCCGGAGAGAATCGAAGACAAAAATGTGCGCCGGCAGGTGGACGAGCTGACCCGTGGCTATGAGGATTACCCGGAGTACTTTGTCGATTATCTGGCGCGGGCAATCGGCAAGATAGCCGCTTCGCAATATCCCAAACCGGTCATCGTCCGGATGAGTGATCTGAAAACCAACGAGTATGCCAATCTTATCGGCGGAAGTTATTTCGAGCCGCCGGAAGAGAACCCGATGCTTGGCTTTCGCGGTGCCTGCCGCTATTACAGTGAACGATACCGGGCGGGATTTGATCTCGAGTGTCGAGCCATCCACAAGGTCCGCGAGAAACTTGGCTTTGACAATGTCATCGTCATGATCCCTTTCTGCCGCACCGTGGCGGAAGCCGACAAGGTCCTGGCGGTGATGGCCGATAACGGTTTAGAGCGTGGTGAGAACGGTCTTGAGGTCTATGTCATGTGTGAGATTCCGTCAAATGTCATACTCGCCGATGATTTTGCCGATCGGTTCGATGGCTTTTCCATCGGTTCAAACGATCTGACCCAGCTGGTGCTCGGTGTCGATCGCGATCTCGCCGACCTTGCCGGGCTGTTTGACGAACGTAACGAAGCGGTGCTGCGGATGATCGAGACGGTCATCAAACGGGCGCACAAAAAGGGCAAAAAAATCGGGATCTGCGGCCAGGCCCCAAGTGACTACCCCGATTTTGCCCAGTTTCTTGTCAATGCCGGTATCGATTCCATCTCGCTGAACCCGGATTCGGTCAATACGGTCAGGCAGAGCTTAGCCGAACATGCGCGGCACACAAAAAAAGGCGGATGATGTGACCTGAAAATCTGCCGGTAAGGAGACCAGGTAGAAGGAGATATTCGATTGGATAAACAGCAAAGAGAGCGAAAATCAGGCGATGAATCCTTTCACGCCAGGTCCGTCGAAGAGGTGCTGGGTCACCTGAACGTCACTGCCGGCCAGGGGCTTGCCGAAGGGGAAGTACGCCAAAGACGCGAGCACTATGGGCCCAATGAACTGGAGGAAGAAGCGACACCCAGCCCGTATCTTATTTTGCTCAATCAATTCAAAAGTATTGTTATTCTGATCATGGTGGCGGCTGCTCTGGTTGCCTTCCTCACCGCCCGCTGGCCGGAGGGACTGGCCCTCGTCGCTGTAACGGTGATCAATACCGCTCTCGGTTTTATTACTGAATACAAAGCGGCCCGGTCAATGGAGGCCCTCCGACAGCTGGGACAGCAGATGACCTCGGTGCGGCGGCAGGGAAAAGAGCAGGAAATACCGGCTGCGGAACTGGTACCCGGTGATATTGTTGTGCTGCGCACCGAGGATCTGGTTCCTGCCGATCTGCGTGTGTTGGGACCTGAAGGAGCCCGGGTCAATGAAGCACCATTGACCGGCGAATCCGTGCCGGTCAACAAGTCACCGGACAGCGTCGATCCGGTGGCGCAACTGCATGAACGGACGAGCATGCTGTATAAGGGGACGACCATCGAAGAAGGAGAGGTGGAGGGCGTCGTCACGGCAACAGGGAGAGCAACGGAACTTGGCCGCATTGCCCAGCTGACTGCCGGGGCGGAAAAAAAAGCGCCTCCGCTGCAGAAAAGGCTCGATCAACTGGGCAGGCGACTGGCGTGGATCACGTTGATGATTGCGGTAATCGTCGGCGCCGCCGGTCTGGCGGTCGGTCGCGACGCGGTCATTATGATCGAGACGGCCATCGCCCTCGGCGTTGCTGCTATTCCCGAGGGCCTTCCCATAGTTGCGACCATCGCTCTGGCCCGGGGCATGTGGCTGATGGCCAAGGAAAATGCCCTGGTCAACCGCTTGGCGGCGGTGGAGACTCTTGGTGCCACCTCGGTTATTTTTACCGACAAAACCGGAACGCTTACCGAGAATAAAATGGCTGTTCGGGAGCTGGTCACCCCCCTTGACTCGGCAAGCATGGAGGATGAGGGGGATAAGCAGGGTGATAAACAGCAGATAAGCCAGGAGTCTTCACTTCTGCGCCTGTTGAAAATCGGTGTTCTGTGTTCCAATGCCAAGCCGGAGGATGGTGGTGGTTATAGTGGAGACCCAACGGAAGTTGCCCTCCTCGAAGCGGCGGAGCGAAAAGGTGTCTCACATCTGGAACTAATGGGGAAGATGGTGGAAGAGCGGGAAGTGCCCTTTGATTCAAAGGGGATGATGATGGCGACCTTTCACCGAAAAAAGAGTGAAGGAACCGATCAGTCCGTGTACTACGTTGCCGTGAAAGGGGCGCCCGATCAGGTGCTGCAGGCCTGCGACCATATTTTGACCGACACCGGCTCAGCGCCTTTGTCGGAGGAGCAGCGAAAAGAGTGGCATAAAAAAACGGATGCACTGGCTGCCAGGGGCTTGCGGCTGTTGATGTTTGCCGACAAGGAGGTTGCTGATGTTGCGCTGGAACCCTATGAAAAGCTCTGCTTTGTCGGCTTGATGGCGATGGAGGATCCGCCGCGCGCCGACGTTCGGCAGGCAATAGAGGAATGTCAGGCGGCAGGTATCCGCGTCATTATGGTGACCGGAGACCGTGCCGATACCGGCAGTGCCATCGGCAAGAAGGTTGGACTGAACACCGACGGCAAAACCTTTCTCGGCCAGGATCTGGGGGAACCGGAGGAGTTGTCCGAGCAGCAGCGCAGCCGGATACGCAGCGCCAGCGTCTTTGCCCGGGTGACCCCGGAACAGAAATTTCATCTGGTGAAATTGTACCAGGAGAGGGGCCGGATCATCGCCATGACCGGAGACGGCGTCAATGACACACCTGCCCTGAAGCAGGCTGATATCGGCATAGCCATGGGATTGCGAGGCACGGATGCGGCCAAGCAGGTCGCCGATATGGTGCTGCGCGACGACAATTTTGCCACGATTGTCGCGGCGGTCCGGGAAGGCCGGATCATCTTTGCCAATATCCGCAAGTCGGTTATTTTCATGCTCTGCACCAATATCGCCGAAGTCCTGGTGGTGACGCTGGCGTCTCTTGGCCAGATTCCGATTCCGCTGCGGCCTTTGCAGATTCTCTTTCTCAACGTGCTGACCGACGTGTTTCCGGCTCTGGCTCTTGGGCTTGGTCCCGGATCTGCCGACGTTATGAAGCGACCGCCGCGGCAGGCGGAAGAGGCTGTTTTGACGGCGCACCACTGGCGAGCCATCGCCGGGTGGAGTGTGGTTATCGGCGCCCATGTGCTCGGCGCCCTGTCGATTGCCCTGTATTATCTAGGTTTTGAAGAACAGCGCGCGGTCACCGTTTCCTTTATGACGCTCGCTCTGGCCAAATTGTGGTTTGTCTTCAATCTTCGCGATCGGGGTACTTCGGTGCGGCACAACGATGTGATTGCCAACAAATGGATATGGGGGGCGTGGGCCTTGTGTCTGGTGTTGTTACTTGCCGCCGTGTACTGGGCACCACTGGCAACGCTGCTGCAGACGATCCCGCCCGGAGTTGAGGGGTGGGCGGTTATTGTCGCTCTGAGTTTTATTCCCGCCGTTCTGGGGGCTTTTCTGCCGGGTATTCGTTTTTATTCTGCAAAAACACTGCATCCAGCAAAGCAGGAGAACCCTGGTGTCGGATGAACACAGCATCTGTAAAACAGGTAAGAGCGCTTCGAGCAGGCTTTCTCGCCGGATAAACGGTGATAATAAATAAGAGAAGCAGAAAAATGACTGATCAAAACACATCAACTCCTCCCGAGCCGACCGGGCAATCACCATTGTGGGACCGATTGCTGATGTTTTTTATAATCTGGAGCATCATAACCTTTGGTTATATGTTCTTGAAAATTGACAATACCATGGAGGAGATCCCCTATTCTGTTTTCAAAACCCGGGTGGAAAAGGGTCAAGTTGCTGAAATCAAAGTGAAAGGCCAGGAAGTCAAGGGGGAATACCGCGTCGATGCAATTGGATCGGAGAGAAGATCTGATGCAGCCGATCGACAGGGTATTGCATATTTTAAAACTGTACTTCCATCATTTGCCGACCCGGACCTTGTCAAGCTGCTTGAGCAGCAGGGGGTCGTCGTCAGCGCCAGTCCGGATAAACTGAACTGGTTCGCAACGCTGGTTATCACCCTGCTGCCGTGGGCACTCATCATTGGTTATTTTGTCTATATGAATAAACGAATCGGTGAGCAGATGGGAGGCGCCTCCGGACCGTTCGGCTTTGCCAAGTCAAAAGCGAAAAGATTTACCCTGGAAGAGGTACATATCACCTTCAACGATGTGGCCGGGCTGGAAAACGCCAAAAATGAGCTGATAGAGATAGTCGATTACCTGAAAAATCCGCAGAAGTTTCTGCGTATCGGCGCCGAGCTGCCGAGAGGCATCCTGCTGGCGGGTCCTCCGGGTACCGGCAAGACTCTCATGGCCAAGGCCATGGCCGGAGAGGCAGGGGTGCCCTTCTTCTCCATCAGCGGCTCGGAATTTATAGAAATGTTTGTCGGCGTCGGCGCTTCGCGGGTAAGAGATCTGTTCGACACGGCGAAAAAGGCGGCACCCTCGTTGATCTTCATCGATGAGCTTGATTCTATCGGCAGAGTTCGTGGTACAGGGGTCGGCGGCGGCCACGACGAACGGGAGCAGACCTTGAATCAGATTCTTTCTGAAATTGACGGCTTCAGTCCGCATGAGTCGGTGATCGTCATAGCGGCAACCAATCGTCCCGATGTGCTCGATCCCGCGCTGATAAGGCCGGGACGCTTTGATCGTCAGGTTATTCTGGACTTGCCCCAAAGAAATGCCCGCATGGAGATCCTCAAGGTTCATGCGAAAAAAAGGACCATGGCGCAAGATATTGATTTTGATATGCTGGCCGGCGAAACGGTGGGTTTCTCCGGAGCGGATTTGAAAAATCTGGTCAATGAAGCGGCGCTTCTTGCAGTGAAAAAAGACAAAGAGCAGGTTGAAATGGACGATTTTACTGAGAGTCGCGATAAAATACTCATGGGGGTGAAGAGAGAAGAGAGGCTTTCCGAGGCGGAGAAAAAAATGGTTGCCTATCATGAGGCGGGTCACGCTCTGATTGCCTTGCTGCTTCCGGGCGCGGATCCGCTGCGCAAGGTGACTATTATTCCCCGGGGCAGATCGCTGGGGGCAACGGAACAGGTGCCCGAAGAAGACCGTCATAATCTTGGCAGAAGGTATCTGTTAGATCGGATTACCGTCATGCTCGGCGGTCGTGCGGCCGAGGAGGAAGTCTTTGGCGACATTACCTCGGGTGCCGGCGACGATTTGAAACAGGCCACCCAGATAGCACGGCGTATGGTCTGCCAGTGGGGGATGAGTAAGAAGGTAGGTCTGGTCGTTTTCAAAAAAGGTGAACCGCACCCGTTTCTTGGCCGGGAACTGACTGAAGATCGGGATTACAGTGAAGCAACAGCCAGGTTGATTGATGAGGAAGTGCGGTCCATTCTTGAAGAATGCCGCTTGAAGGCCGAGGCTCTTTTACAGGAAAACAGAGAAAGCCTGGATCTACTGGCAAAAGAGTTACTGATAGAGGAAACCCTGTCCTTGGACGAAATAGAAAAACTCCTCCACCTCGAAAAGGCAAAAACAAGCTGAAGGAATTATTATAAAAGGGATGGGAACATGAACAATGTGACGGCAGATAAGGTACTGCAGAAGACATTCGAATATCTTGATCAGATTCTGCATGAAAAAAAACAACAGGAGGAAAAAAAGTCAAAAGAACAGCAGAAAAAATCCGATTCTTCAGCAGATCACAAGAAAAGAACAAGAAAAACCGCAGTCACCGAGGATAATTCGGGGAGTGAAAAGAGCAGTTACGTCAATGAGCGCAGACTGTTGCCGGACTAATGGTGCACTCCCTTCAGGCATCAATTATCAAAACAGACGAGGAAAGACCCATGTTGCCGATTTCATCAATACTCTGGCCGAGTGATGGCGAAAAACCTTCTTTTGTCGCATTGAAAGCGGCGGTAGAGATTGCCCGGGAGTTCAAGGCCCGTTTATATGCCCTGCGGGTGGTCAATCGGGTTCCTCCACTTGTTCTCGGCACTGCATATGTCCCGATGGACACCAAGTCATTTGATGTGCCGCTGTACCAGAAGGAACTCTTGAGAACAGCCGAATACGATCTGTCTCAAGTAGTCGCGGAAAACGTCCCGCCGGAGATCGAGGTGGTTGTCAATGTCGAAGTGGGAATTCCAGCCGAGGTGATCAATGAGTTCGCGCAGAAAAACAATATTGATCTGATCGTTATGGCAACCCATGGGCGAACAGGCCTGTCCCATTTAATGATTGGTTCGGTGGCGGAAAGGACTATTCGGCATTCATCGATACCCTTATTGATACTCCCGACTGGAGCGGAGTAGCAGGAGGGGCTAATTATAGGTATGGCAAGAGTTTGTGTGGCTATCTCCTGATGAATTGTTACACATCTCTTATTGTCCTGTCGGTCTGGACAAAGTCCTCTAAAAGAGGACAAACAATCACTGGGCAAGAGACCGCATCGCTTGGCAAGAGCTTATTGCAGGGTCAGATGATTTATTTGACTGGCGGCAAAGGCGGCGCCAAAGCCATTGTCGATATTGACCACTGTGACCCCGTTGGCGCACGAGGTAAGCATAGCCAGCAGTGCCGACAGACCGCCGAAGCTGGCACCATAGCCGACACTGGTGGGAACGGCAATCACGGGGATTTCTACCAGCCCGGCAACGACCGAAGCCAGTGCCCCTTCCATGCCGGCTATGACGACCACGACGCGCGCCCGGCGAATGACATCAATACAGGCAAACAAGCGGTGAATTCCGGCCACGCCGACATCGGAGATGAGGTCTACCTTGTTGCCCAGGGCCTGGGCGGTCACTCTGGCCTCTTCGGCCACCGGCAGATCGGCAGTACCGGCGGTGACGAAGACTATGGACGATGCGGTTTCAGGCAGAGGGGCATGTTCATAAAAGAGGGTGCGGGCCATGGCATTGTAGGTTACCGAGGGGCAGATCTCGGTGATCCTGGCGGCCATCTCGGCACTGACTCGCGTGGCCAGAATATTACTTTGTTTTAGCAGCATGGCTTGAAAAATATCAAGCACCTGCTGGGGTGTTTTGTGTTCCCCATAAATAACCTCGGGGGAACCGCTTCGCAGTGACCGGTGGTTGTCGATTTTCGTATGACCGATGTCGGTAAAGGGCAAATCCTGCAAGGTGACCAAAGCATCCTGCGCTTTCATCTCTCCTTTTTCGATTGCTTCTAAAATGTGCCGGATGGTCGATTTATTCATGGTTGTTTTCAATAGTCAAGATTTTTAGCCAGTGTTTTGTTCAGGCTTCCTGTCTGGTATCCTTCCAGATCAAGAGTTACGTAGGTATAACCACACGCCTTTATTTGCTTGATCAGTCGCCGGCGCACATCGTGCTGCAGCAGGTCGGCAAAGCCTTCGATGGGGACTTCAATGCGGGCGATGTCGCCATGACTTCGCACCCTTGAGCCGGAAATGTTTAAGTGGCGAAGTACCGTCTCGGCCCCGGCAATCCGTGCCAGTTCTGCCGGGGTGATCACGGTATGATATGGGATGCGTGATAACAGACATGCCGAGGCTGGCTTGTTCCATGTCGCGAGGCCAAGCTCACGGGAGAGTGAACGGATGGTCTCCTTGTCAATGCCCAGTTCGAGCAGTGGACTGACAATATTCAGCTCGCCCAGTGCCCGCATTCCGGGTCGGTAATCGCCCAGGTCATCGAGGTTCGAACCCTCAATGATCGTGTCGATGGCGATCTTTTTCGCCCGGCGCTGGAGTGCCGTAAAAAGCTCTTTTTTACACAGATAACATCTGTCCGGCGGGTTGTGCCGGATGTTGGCTGGTGTCGGCAGCTGCATGATTTCATGGGCAATGTTGTGTTCCGCGGCAAACACTCGTGCCGCGTCAATCTCCCAGGCCGGAATGTACGGTGTGTCTATTGTAATTGCCACCATGTCGTCGCCTAGTGCCTGGTGGGCGACATAGGCCAGCAGGCTGCTGTCGACGCCGCCGGAGAAGGCCACTACCGCATGGTCCATTGTCTTGATATGCTGCAGGAGGTGTTGATAGGGAGAATTTTTCACGTCAGATGTCTTGCACTATGATGATGGGAGATATTTTCGGGCGAACAGGTATTTCTTTTCTGATACCACAAAATATGCCGGAAAGCAGACTCCTTTTCACTTTATTTTCCTCTTCTGAAAAATGCAAAGACCTCGTACTGCATGAGAAAACAGTGTATGGATATACACGGCTCCGTTTCGATGGTACTTCTTTGCAGCTGGTTTACCCATGTCAAAAGAGTTGCCGCGACACTTTGTCAAGCTCTTTGCCTTCACACTGGGAGATAATAATCATGATTTTAGATATACTCGAAAATGCGCATAAATATTTCGCCCTGCACGAGGGGTTTGCCCAGGCTTTTGACTTTCTTGCGCGCGCTGATCTGAAGGAATTGACCCCGGACAAATACCCGATAGACGGAGACCGTATCTATGCCATTGTCGCTATCGATCATGGCCGAAACAAGGAAGAGGCCCTGCTGGAAACCCATAATAAATACATTGATATTCAATGTATCCTGACGGGAACCGACTCTATGGGCTGGAAGCCTAAAACTTCTTGTATCAAACCCGCGGGGGCACATGATCTGGAAACAGATCTGCGGTTTTACGAGGACGAGCCGGACGTTTGGCTGGCCGTAAAAAGTGGCGCTTTTGCCATTTTTTTTCCGGAAGATGCCCATCTGCCCCTGATTTCTTCCGACATGATTCACAAGGTTGTCGTCAAGGTTGCCGTGAACTCGTAAGTGGAGTCGTAATAGACCAGTCGTGAAACCCTTTGCGCCCACCGGAAGATTCATTATAATGAGCCTTCCAACACAAAACTTTCCATTCAATTCGACATAACATGCCATGTATACAGCACATTATAATTTAACGCGTAAGCCCTTTCAGATATCCTCGGATGCCGGATTTATCTGGCTTGGGGAAAAACATAAAGAGGCTTTGGCAACACTGCGATACGGCATCCTCGACAATAAAGGTTTTTTACTTTTGACGGGCGATGTGGGTACCGGAAAAACAACGTTGATTAATGCCTTGATCGGCAGTTTAAGCAATGATGTGATCTATGCCTCGGTGCCTGATCCGAGCCTGGATAAGTTGGATTTCTTCAATTATATCGCAGCGGCCTTTGGCATAGACGATGAATTTACCAGCAAGGGCAAATTTTTAGCGAGTTTTGCAAATTTTTTGCACAAGGCATATGAAAATAATAAGAAAGTCCTGCTCATTATCGATGAATCACAGCTTATGACCCAGGAATTGCTGGAAGAAATACGACTCCTGTCAAATATCGTCACCAAAGACAGTAGTCCTCTGTTGAATATATTTTTTGTTGGTCAATATGAATTCAATGAAATAATAAGGCGTCCGGAGAATAGAGCAGTCGCCCAGCGATTGACCTTAAATTACTATATTGAGCCACTGACGGTTGAAGAAACCGGCGCATATATTCAGCACCGCTTGAAAATAGCCGGGACGACGGAAAGAATATTTCACCCTTCCGCCGTGAAAGCAATTTATGATTTTTCAGAAGGCTTTCCTCGAAGGATCAACATAATCTGCGATCATTGCCTGATGAGCGGTTATGCAGAAGATCAAAGAATAATAACCAGCTCAATTGTCAGGGATTCGGCCAAAGAGCTGCAGATACCGGTGCGCAGAAGGGAGAAAAGACCAGAGAGACCTTTTCCAGTGCAGCAACCTGGCCCGTCGATGTCAGTTCCCCCGGCGCAGCCACCCGAGCCTCTGGCGCAGCCCCCAGAGCAGCGACGTGAGCAGCCACGGCAGGGGGCAATACAGGTCGGTCAGCCGATAAAGTCAGAAAAGACGTCCTTGTCCCGCCTGACGACCGGTATTCTCTTGCTGCTTCTGGTCATGGTATCTCTTGGTTTTTTCTATCTGTATTTCACCGAGACATCCTATAAAGAGGTCCTTGCCTCTATTCATTCTGTTCAAGAACAAATTCGTCTGCGTGTTCCTCAGTTACCTGGAGAAAAAGAACAACCGGAGGTCAGCGGCAAAACGGTTCCCACTGACAAGAAAAAAGATCCGGTATCGCTCCCTGTTCGGGATAAGCCGCCGACTGCGCCGGCAACCGGTTCGATAGAGAAGAACGAGCAAGGGACACCTGTTCCGGTGCTGCACCCGGAAGAGACTGGTGTATTACAGGAAATATCAAAAGCGAGTGAAAAAGATATTCACCCTCTGCCTGCCACGGTAACAAAAATACCTCCCGCTATCGCCGAGGAAAAACCTGCTGCATTTGTGAACGTTGAGCCGGTATCCGAGCAGAAGGTTCTGCAACCGGACTTCCCGCCGGAAAGTAAACGCCCCGGACTGCCCGAAGAACCCCTTATAATACGATTTAAAATTGATTCAAACGAATTCAGTGGAGCAGATGTGGAAAAAATGAAAGAATTCGCCAGGATCGTCAAGTTGCACCCTGAGGCAATTATCAACGTCTCCGGGTATACCGATGCAATCGGCGACGCAGCGTACAACTTGAAACTCTCTGAATTCCGCGCGAATATGGTCAAGAGTTTTCTTATGGGACAGGATTTGCTGCCTGAACAAATCAGATCTCAAGGGCTTGGTAACAGAAATCCGATAGCCGGCAATGCTACGGCGGAAGGCCGTACCCTGAACAGGCGTGTTGAAATCACTGTTGGCACTGACATGTGATCGGCGTGCAGCCTGTTCCGTTCTCTTTATACCGTTCTGCTAATCTGTCAGGATGTGTTTTCTGTTCTTGATCTTCCTGTCAATTTCTCTTAAAAGAGAGGATGTTAGTATCTTACAGATTAATTATTGAACCGTTGAGGTGCAGCATATGAGTAAATGGGAGTGTAGTGTTTGTGGGTATGTCCATAATGAAGAAGCGCCTCCGGAGCAGTGCCCTGTCTGTGAGGCTCCGGCGAAAATGTTCAAGGAAGTGCTCGAAAAAAAACCGGAAGCTGTGGAAAAACCGGAAGCTGTTGAACCGCAGGGTACGGTCGTTAAAAGATGGCGTTGTACCGTCTGTGGATATGTGCATACCGGAGACGAACCACCGGAAAAATGTCCGGTTTGTGATGCACCGAAAAAGATGTTTGTGGAGATTGATGCGGAAGGTAAAGCCTTGAGCGAGCCGGTGATGGAAGAAGCCGCTTCTGCCATGGTGCCTCTTGCCGGGAAAGAGCAAAAAAAGTCCAGCTCTTTTTGGGCAAAGATAGCCGCCCTCTCATTAAAATTTCATCTTCACCCGATTACCGTGCACTTTCCCAACGGCATATTGCCGGCAGTGGTGGTTTTTCTTGGTATTTCCGTCTATTTCAATATCGTCAGCCTGGAGACTGCCGCCTATTACAATCTGATCTTTGTACTGCTCATGCTGCCGATAGTTCTATTGACCGGTTTTATCGAATGGCAGAAACGGTATAAGGGTATCAAGACTGCGATTTTTATAACCAAGATTATCTGCAGCCTGATTGTGCTGGCATTGGTAAATGTCCTGGTCTTCTGGCGCCTCATCGATCCTGCTGTTGCTGCTGCAGGGTCTCCGTCCAGATCGATCTATCTGGGGATTGCCGTCATTCTGCTTGCGGTTGTCGGCCTGGCCGGTCATCTTGGTGGAAAGTTGGTTTTCGGCGCGCGGGACAAGTGAGTCTCGCCCAATAGATTCATTTGGCCTCAACAAATGAATCTATTGGCTCTCTGCTTGTTAATGCTGTCAGGCTGGTAAAAAAGGCCTGATATCTTTTTCGTATTGACTCTTTACCTTGAATCCCTTTGCCGTCAGTGCGGCAATTGCCTTGTCCCCATCCTGGCCGGCCACGCGGAGGACCATCTGGGTTATCCCCTCATACTGTGTCTCCGGCCAGCTGAACAGGCTCTGGATATTAATTTCTGCATCACGTAGCGTCTCGGCTACTTCGGCGAGCTTGCCGATGCTGTCCTTGACAAAGATGCTGAGTCGGGTGCTGTCGTCGCTGATACCGATGGCCTGGAGCAGAACGCCCATGACATCGGTGCTGGTGATGATACCGGCCAGTTCACCATTCTCCATCACCGGCAGGGCGCTGATTCTGTTTTGCTGCATGACCAGTGCGGCCCGTTCTATTGTCGTGTTTACCGGCACCGTCACGACGGTTTTTATCATGATCATTGATACCAGAACCTTCTGCAGCAGGTAGCTGAGCTCGTGGGTGGACAGCGAGGTGGCCGGGGAGGCCCAGTACTGTTTGAGGTCCCGGTCGGAGACAATGCCCACCAGCTTTTTTTTGTCATTGACGACCAGAAGATGGTCTATCTGTTTTTCTTCCAGCAGCTCTTTTGCCTCAACGAGAGTGGTTGTCGGTGATACGGTAATAAGGTCTGTGTGCATTATTCTGCCGATATACATGGTGGTCTCCCCTTTAAATAGCCTGAAAATGAGCTTACAGCAGCTTGGTTTTATAAAATAAAAACGAAATATCTTCTAAAAAAATTCTATGTTGTACGGTAGTTGCACGAGTTGGCAAAGTAAAGCCGAAACGTACTGCCGGCCTTTTTAAATAGAGGTTGAGCGGCACGCTAACAGACTGGTGTCGGGGCAGGCAGGGAGTAGTTTTTGGGCAGACGAAAAAAAACTTGCCTGTTCACCGGGATTCAGAGTAGTTTGCTTTGTTATTTCAAGGTGAATACTCCCTGCTTATGGGCGGGGCTGTTGATAATTCACAGGATATGATTTCAATTTATCAGGAGAAACTGTGACAAAAATAAATGACTACGCACTCTGGATGTCGGGCAATGAGGCTATTGCCCTCGGGGTCTATGAGGCGGGCGTAAAGGTAGCCTCCGGATATCCCGGAACACCCTCGACGGAGATCATGGAAAATCTCTGCCGATATGACGGGGTGTATACCGAATGGGCGCCAAATGAAAAGGTTGGTCTGGAAGTGGCCATCGGTGCTTCTTTTGCCGGGGCCAGGGCTCTAGCCACCATGAAACATGTTGGCGTCAACGTGGCCGCTGATCCGCTTTTTACCGCCTCGTATACCGGTGTCTGCGGCGGCCTGGTGGTGGTAACCGCCGATGATCCGGAAATGCACTCTTCACAAAATGAGCAGGATAACCGGAATTATGCCTTTGCCGCCAAGCTGCCGATGCTCGAGCCTTCTGATCCAAGTGAAGCCAAGGAGTTCGTCAAACTGGCCTTTGAACTCAGTGAGGATCTGGATTGCCCGGTCATGCTGCGCATTACCACCCGCGTTTCCCATGTCAAAGGGGTTGTGCTAAGGGGAGAAAAAAGTCAGTCGCATGCGGCCTGCGGGATCAACAAGATGCCAGGCAAACTGGTCATGCTCCCGGCTATTGCCCGTAAACGCCGGGTGGTGGTGGAAGAACGGATGGAGAAATGTCGGGAAATGACTGAAACAGCAGCTTTTAACCGAGTGGAGGAAGGGGATACCACAAGAGGTTTTATCACCTCCGGGGTTTCTTACCTCTATGTCAAGGAGGCCTTTCCCGAGGCGGCCGTTCTGAAACTGGGCATGTGCTGGCCGCTGCCGGAGAAAAAGATTCGTCAATTCGCCGCCATGGTCGATGAGCTCTATATCATCGAGGAACTTGACCCCTTTCTGGAGACCCATATCAAGGCAATGGGCATTCCGTGCCACGGCAAGGACTGTATTCCCAATCTGGGTGAGTTGAACACCGCCATCGTCCGTCAGGCGATCGATCCAGGTTCCGGTCCGGAGCTGTTTGCCCCGGTCGAACTACCTAACCGGCCGCCGAATATGTGTGCCGGCTGTCCGCATCGCGGGATTTTTTACAATCTGTCGCGCATGAAGGTTTTTGTCTCTGGGGATATCGGTTGTTATACCCTTGGTTTCCTGCCGCCGCTGTCGGCCATGGATTCCTGTGTCTGCATGGGAGCTTCGGTACCGATTGCCCACGGCATGGCCAAGGCTTTAGGCGATGATGGTTATAACCAGGTGGTTTCGGTCATCGGCGATTCGACCTTTATCCATTCCGGTATTACCGGTCTTATTAACACGGTGTACAATAATTCCGCCTCAACCCTCATCATCCTCGACAACAGGATCACCGCCATGACCGGGCAGCAGCAGAATCCGGCCAGTGGTTATACCATCAAAGGGGAGGAGGCAAACGCCCTTGATCTGGAAGTCTTGTGTCGGGCAGTAGGAGTAAAGCACGTTTACAAGGTCAATCCGCACGACATCGTCGAAACCCGGAAAATATTGAAGGAAGCGGTTGAGCTGCGAGAACCGTCCGTGGTTATCTCCGAGGCGCCCTGTGTTCTTTTGCCGGAGATGAAAGAGCGCAAACCGGTGTCCTATTTCACCAATCAGGAAAACTGTGTCGGCTGCATGTCCTGCATCCGTCTCGGCTGTCCGGCCATCAGCTGGACTTCTTTTGCAGAAGGGGAGGCGGAACAGCGCGGTTACCGGAAGAACCAGAAAGGAATTTCCAAGATCGATGAAATTCTCTGTAATGACTGCGGTCAGTGCGCATCGCTCTGCAAATTCAACGCCATCACCAGAGGAGAGGGAAAGTAATGGAAGATACGGGAAATATCCTCTTTTCAGGGGTGGGTGGCCAGGGGATCCTGCTGGCCAGTGAAATAACGGCCTACGCCTTGCTTTCGGCAGGCTATGATGCCAAGAAGAGCGAAGTCCATGGCATGGCCCAGCGCGGCGGCTCGGTTACCGCGCAGCTGCGATATGGTAAAAAAGTCTATTCACCGCTGATTGAGCCGGGTTGTGCCGATATCCAGATGGCTTTTGAGATGATGGAGGCGGTTCGCTACCTGCCTTTTTTGCATAAGGGCAGCAAGGTGATCGTCAATACTCAGAAGATTCTGCCGCCGTCCGTTGCCACCGGCCAGGCGGAATATCCCCAGGACGTCCTGCGCCATCTGACCGAACGGGACATCGTTGTGGTGCCGGTCGATGCCTTTGATATTGCCCGGGAGGTCGGGGAGATAAAAACAGCCAATGTGGTCATGGTGGGAGCGCTTTCAGCCTTTTTACCAATCGATCCAGCTATATATGAAGAGGTTGTCCGCGCCCGGGTGCCGGAGCGGTTCCGGGACGTCAATCTGCAGGCATTTGCGGCGGGACGCCAAGTGAGCACAGTCGGCAGAATCGGCCAATAAGCAGGGGGAGACGACATGTCGGTAATGTATTGGGAAGAAGAGATGGAAACATTGCCCCGGGTGGGGCTGGAATCCATTCAGCTGCGGCGCCTGCAGCATCTGGTCGCCCGGGTCTATCGGACGGTTGAACCCTATCGGCGCAAGATGGATGCGGCCGGCGTGAAACCTGATGACATCAAGACACTTGCCGATCTGGCCAGGCTGCCTTTTACGGTGAAACAGGACCTGCGGGACAATTATCCGTTCGGGCTGTTTACCGTGCCTCTGGAAGAGGTGGTGCGGGTGCATGCCTCTTCGGGCACCACCGGTAAATCAACTGTCGTTGGCTACACGGCCAACGATATCAAAACCTGGTCCAATGTCATGGCCAGAGCACTCTGTTGTGCCGGCGCCACGAAAGGCGACATGGTGCATAACGCCTATGGCTATGGACTGTTTACCGGCGGTCTCGGCGCGCATTACGGTATTGAGCGTCTGGGTGCAACGGTTATTCCGGTATCCGGCGGGAACTCTAAACGCCAGATCAGCATCATGAAGGATTTCGGCTCCACCGTTTTGCTGTCGACTCCGTCCTACGCCCTCAATCTCGCCGAAGCCATGGATTCCATGGATATTGATCCGAAATCGCTTTCCCTGCGGGTAGGTATTTTCGGGGCCGAACCGTGGAGTGAAAATATGCGTGAGGAGGTGGAGCGTAAGTTGAACCTGAAGGCAACGGATATTTACGGCCTGTCCGAGGTGATGGGGCCGGGTGTGGCCCAGGAATGTCTGCACACCACCCGGGGCATGCATATTTTCGAAGATCATTTCCTGCCGGAGATCATTGATCCGGATACCGGAGAGGTGCTGCCGCCGGGTGAAAAGGGCGAGCTGGTCTTTACCACGCTGACCAAGGAGGCCCTGCCGATCATCCGTTACCGGACGAGAGATATTTCCAGGCTGTATTACGAGCCTTGTGAATGCGGCCGGACCCTCGTGCGCATGGAGAAAGTGACCGGCCGGACCGATGATATGCTGATCATCCGCGGGGTCAATGTTTTTCCCTCCCAGGTCGAGCATGTCCTGATGGGTGTTGATGGGGTTGAGCCGCATTATCAGATCGTCGTCGACCGTGATGGCAACCTCGATACCATTCAGGTACAGGTCGAGGTCAGTGAAGGGGTGTTCTCCGATGAAATCCGCGTGCTCGAAAATCTGACCAAACACATTCAGACAGAAATTAAAGATCTGCTTGGGGTCACCTGCAAGGTAAAACTGGTGGAACCGAAGACTATCCAGCGCAGTGAAGGAAAGGCACAGCGGGTTATCGATAAGCGTAAAATCTGAGGGAGGGTGACATGCTGGTAGAACAAATTGCCGTATTTCTGGAAAATAAATCGGGACGACTGGCGGAGATTACCGCAGTTCTGGCAGAAAACAATATTAATATTCGTGCCCTCTCCGTGGCCGATACCGCTGATTTCGGCATCCTGCGACTGATCGTCGACAAGGTGGAAGAAGCGAAAACCGTCCTCAAGGAAAACGGTTTTACCGTCGGTAAGACCACTGTTATTGCCGTTGAGGTGGAGGATAAAACCGGCGGGCTGGCAAAAGTGCTGAAGTGTATTCATAAGGCTAATATCAATGTTGAGTACATGTACGCATTTGTCAACAAAACCGGTGAAAATGCGGTGCTGATCTTCCGTTTTGAAAAGATGGAGGAAGCAATCACCGCTCTGAAAAAAGATGGATTTACTATTTTAACCAGAGAACAGATCTGCGAGCTTTAAAAAGAAACGCCATTTCAAGGTATTAAATGCAAGCAGGTAATGAAACGTCAATCTTAACCCACTAACTCGACGAATGTACTGGCAAAAAGAAGAAGAGTGTCTGCCGCGGCCGGATCTTGCACAACTGCAGCTTCTGCGGTTGAAAAATACCCTGAAAAGGGTGGCAACCAATGTGCCGTTCTACAGGAATAAATTCAACGAATTACACCTCGATCCGGAGAAGATCACTTCGCTTGACCAGCTGCGGGACTATCCGTTCACCCTGAAGCAGGATCTGCGCGACAACTACCCCTACGGCCTTTTTGCCGTGCCGCTGCGCGATGTGGTCCGGGTCCATTCGTCTTCCGGCACCACCGGGATAGCCACGGTGGTCGGCTACAGCAAAAACGATATCAATACCTGGGCGGATCTTGTGGCCAGGGTTCTCTGTGCCGCCGGGGTGACCCCCGATGATGTTATCCAGATCGCCTTTGGTTATGGCCTGTTTACCGGTGGTTTTGGCATGCATTACGGGGCAGAGCGGTTAGGGGCCTCGGTTATTCCCATTTCTTCCGGCAATACCAAAAGACAGATCCAGATCATGCAGGACTTTAAAACCACCGCGCTCATCTGTACGCCGTCCTATGCCCTGAAAATGGCCGATGTAATGATGGATATGGGCATTAATCCCAATGGACTGTCCCTGCGCTACGGCCTGTTCGGCGCGGAACCCTGGTCCGAGGCCATGCGCCTTGAAATTAACGAGCGGCTGGGCATAAAAGCCACTGACAATTATGGGTTGTCCGAGGTTATGGGGCCGGGGGTAGCCGGAGAATGTCAGGAATGTAATGGGCTGCATGTCAATGAGGACCATTTTCTCATTGAGGTGCTGCATCCTGAAACCCTCGAGCCGGTGGCGCCGGGGGAGGTCGGGGAGCTGGTCATCACCACCCTGACCAAGGAGGCCTTCCCGGTCATCCGTTATCGTACCCGGGACCTGACCCGTTTGCTCCCTGAACCCTGTCCCTGTGGCCGAACTTCCGTCCGCATGAGTCGGATGATGGGTCGCTCGGATGACATGCTGATCATAAAAGGTGTCAATGTCTTTCCAACCCAGATTGAATCGGTTCTCTTTGAAATTGAAGGAACCGAGCCACACTATCGCCTGATAGTCGAACGGGAAAACAATGAAGACAAACTGACCGTGATGGTCGAGGTTGTCGAATCGATTTTCTTCGACGAAATGAAAAAACAGCGGGCCCTGGTCGAGAGCATCAAAAAACGCCTTGCCTCTGAACTGGGTATCAGTGTCCAGATTAAGCTGGTAGAAGAGCGATCCCTTGAACGCTTTAACGGCAAAGGGGCCAGGGTAATAGACAAGCGTCAGCTGTGATGTGACCGAAGATTCCAGGGGAGAACGATGGTGGATATTGTGCATGGCCTGCTGGTACTGACCGTAGTCCATACGCTGGCGGCGGCATCTCCTGGTCCTGATTTTGTTTTTGTTTCGCAGCAGACTCTCACCCACGGTAAGCGTACCGGGCTGCTCTGCAGTTTAGGGATTGCCCTTGGCCTTTTAGTGCATATTGCCTACTCGGCCTTTGGGCTGGCAGCAATCGTTGCTCATTCCTCGCAATTGCTGTGGTGGGTGAAAATTCTTGGTGGAAGTTATCTGATTTACCTCGGGACCAAAGGACTGAGGTCAAAAGCATCGCCGGAAAAAAACCTGCCGCGGGTCAAACGTCCGGTGGGCTCTGTTCTTCAAACAATCGGGTCGGGATTTCTCTGCAATGCCCTGAACCCCAAGGCGCCTATCTACTTCCTGTCACTTTTTACCCTGGTCCTCTCTCCTGATATGCCGTTGTACCAGATCGCCATCTTCGGCATCTGGATCATGCTGATACAGTTATGCTGGTTTTCGTTTGTCGTGCTGGTTCTTTCCATCCCTGCCGTGAACACCAGGTTTCAGAGGGCAGGTCACTGGATCGACAGACTGCTCGGCGGCGCCATGGTCCTGCTTGGTATCAAAGTATTGATGAGTAAAACAAGTTAACCCTTCGCTACGGTAATGGTCTTTACCGTTTGTTCCTGGAATCAAATAATAGTAGCTTTTACTGCTGATAACCTGTTTCCCATCTATCATTGAAATGCTCTCATGAGTGATTTACTCTATCACCTAATGGATGGTGATAAAGTTTGACAATCCTCTCCAGCCGAGCTTGCCGAGTAAAGAAATGTTTTCAGGAAAAAATAAAGGGGGCTGCCTTGGAAAAATTCCTCAATACCTACACTGAGTTGAATGCGAACAACCTGCAATTGCTGGCTGACATCTATGCTGAAGATATTCGGTTTATTGATCCAGCGCACGAAATCAAAAGCCTGCCACGACTGACCGACTACTTTGCCAGCCTGTACAGCAATATCAGCTCCATTCAATTTCAGTTTAACCATCACCTGCGAGTTGCCGACCAAGGCTATGTGCAGTGGCAGATGAATTTTTCCCATCCCCGCTTGAAAGGCGGCAGGGCCATTATTGTTGATGGGGCCAGTTATCTTCGTTTCAATGAGGACGGCAAGGTCAATTTTCACCGGGATTATTTCGATCTGGGCGCCATGCTGTACGAACAGCTGCCCCTGCTTGGTCAAATAATTATTGCCGTGAAAAGAAGGCTTGGGAGATAAATTTTACCAGGGCTGATCTTATTTCAGGCACCAGAGTGTTCATTACAGGTTTTTTTTAAATACTTACACACATGAAATTTTTCAGGAGGGGATATGCATAACGCAACAACGACTGAAAATTATCCACACACTCAACCGGGTAAACATTCCCTTTCTCTTGGTAACAAGGTGGCAAAGGGTATCGTTCTTCGCTTGCTGCGTGGTATACAGTATGGTCAGCTTGTCCTGCAGGACGGGGAACGCCGTCAGATCTATGGCAAAGATGAGAGCCTTCAGGCGGTCGTTACCGTTTGTCATCCGGATTTTTACCAGAAGGTGCTCTTTGGTGGCTCGATAGGAGGGGGAGAAGCATATATTGCCCATCTCTGGGAGGTGGACGATCTGACCAGACTGGTGCGAATAATGGTCCTTAATATGGATCTGCTCGATAAAATGGAACAGGGCTTTGCCTTTCTTCTTCGTCCCTATCACCTCATGCAGCACCTCCTCAGGCGGAACAGCCGACGACGGGCTAAACGGAACATTCTGTCGCATTATGACCTGGGCAACGAGATGTATCAGTCTTTTCTCGATCCGACGATGATGTATTCCTCGGCTATCTATCCAAACGCGCAGAGCAGTCTGGAAGAGGCGGCAGTGCATAAGCTGGAGGTGATCTGTAAAAAAATGAACTTGCAGCCGACAGACCGGCTTATAGAAATCGGCACAGGCTGGGGCGGTTTTGCTATCCATGCCGCCCGGCATTACGGCTGTCATGTCACCACGACGACAATATCCGAGGCTCAGTTCAACGAGGCGCACAAAAGAATTGCCGCAGCGGGTTTGACCGATAAGATTACCCTGCTGCGCCAGGACTACC
Organism: Desulfocastanea catecholica; assembly: GCF_054657295.1. Lineage (NCBI taxonomy): Bacteria > Pseudomonadati > Thermodesulfobacteriota > Desulfobulbia > Desulfobulbales > Desulfobulbaceae > Desulfocastanea > Desulfocastanea catecholica. The sequence goes on along the minus strand of NZ_BAAHYZ010000005.1, from coordinate 175,539 downwards.
GGGATCTCACCGGCCAGTACGACAAACTGGTCAGTATCGAGATGATTGAGGCGGTGGGACATGAATATCTTCCTGAATTTTTTGCTAAATGTGCCAGTCTTCTCAAGGAAGACGGCCTGATGTTTCTCCAGGCGATTACCATCACAGATCATAAGTATGAACAATATGTTCACTCGGTGGATTTTATTCAGCGCTACATTTTTCCCGGAGGCTGCCTCCCTTCAAAGCGGAGAATGCTTGATCTGATCGCGGAAAAAACTGATCTGGTTGCCCACCACCTGGAAGAATATGGTTTTGATTACGCCAGAACCCTCAAGGATTGGCGGACACGCTTTAACCAGGCTTTTTCCTCCTTGAAAAACCATGGTTACGATGAAACCTTCAGGAGATTATGGGAATTCTATTTCTGTTATTGCGAAGGTGGTTTTCTTGAGCGGTCGATCAGCGTTGTGCACCTTGTCGCCAGTCGACCGGAGAAATCAGAGATTCGCTAAGCTCATGAACATTCTTGCTAATGTGGCCATATATCAGGCGGTGTGGTTTTTCTGTGTTCTCGGTGAAAACCGAGGGGCCGGGCTGGCACTGCTGCTTCTTGGACTGCATCTTTTCCTCTCGCCGGTACGCCTGTTGGACCTGAAGATGATGGGCATCCTGCTCGTTGCTGGGCTCAGCATCGATGGTATTCTGCATGGCCTTGGTTTTTTTTCCTTCAACGTTGCAGCCAGGCCGATTCCATTCTGGCTGCTGGTTATCTGGCTGGCCCTGGCAATTCTGCCGCACCACAGTCTGGCCTGGCTTAAATCTCGCGTTTTCCTCTCGGCCTTTTTTGGTGCACTCGGTGGGCCGCTTGCCTACTGGGCGGGAGTTCGGCTGGGAGCGGCACACTTCAACTGGTCCCTTCCTGCCTCACTTGGCACTCTGGCCATAATCTGGGCACTTCTCTGGTCGGGAGTAATGCTCTTTGCCGCCATGGATCATGCTCCGCAACCGAAAACCAATAAAATGAAATGATATGCAGCCCAAAAGATGGTTTCAGGGTAAAAGTTTCAGTGTAAAAAATGCTCTGAATCGGTTACTTCTGTCCGGGAAGCGGAAAGAAGTCCCAGGCAAGAAATGAAGGAGGAAAACATGGTTCAATTTATTGATCAACCGATGGTCATTGAAGCTGTCGACAACAAACCGAAAATAATCGAGGAGTATATTGGGGCGGTAAATTCCGGTACTACAGAACTGAGTATTGCCCGGATGCGCAGTCCTTCGGGGTGGCTTGAAACTGGTCAGACGCCTGAGTTTTCCGAATATACCGTGGTGCTGAAAGGTATGTTGCAGGTGGCAACCAAGAGTCGGGTGTACGAGGTGAAGGCCGGCCAGGCCATTATCACCGCTGCCGGAGAGTGGGTGCGTTACAGTACCCCTTCCGAGGAGGGCGCCGAATATATCGCGGTATGTCTGCCGGCATTTACCGCTGCGGCGGCGCACAGTGATGAAGAAAGTTAATTGTTGTGAAGTTTTTTACTTAGCCACCCGAACATTTGGGCTTTTGTGCGGAGAAGGGGCAAAGGCATCAAGGCGCTGGAGTGCTTCTGGAGTAAGATTGTAGTAGAGCACGCCGGAGACCTGGGCTTTCGCCTGCTCGGCAATGCCTGGATACTCTCTCCCCTGCATCTTTGAGCGGAAAAAATTGTTCACGACTGCCTGGCTGAATCCGACCTGGCAACCGGCAACCTTGTACATAATATCACCGCACATCAGTGACCCGTAGGTAAAGAGATTGACCATAGCATTCTGCATTGTTGTCTATCGCGCAGGCGTTCTCAATAGCCTTTTTCGGTAGCGTTTTAAAAGAGCAGTACCGGGCATCTGACGTTATGCAGGACGTGGTTGGCTACCGAACCGAACAGGACGTCCCGTAGTTCTCCACCGCCTTCATGGCGGCCGATAACGAGCAGTTGAAATTCCTGGACATTGGCAGTATGGGTGATGATGTCTCTCGGTTCGCCGAATTCAAGTATAAGCTCATTGGTGAACCCAGCCTCTTTTAATCTGGCATCGGTACGTTCGAGAAGATTTCGCCCTGCCCGGGTGGCGTTTTCCTTGACCATGTCCACCTGAAACTCTGGAATCATGCGATAGGCCAGCTGGGTACTGTTGATCACATAGAGCAAGGTCAAATGTTTTGGAAAGTGATCTTTTAATGTAATAATATTATCAATAGTTTTCTCAGATGTTGGTGAATCGTCGATTGGTACTAATATTTTCGCTATCATGTCCACCTCCGGAATATGTTTTTCTAGCAGACAGCCTTCACGCACCCTCGATAAACGGAAAATAAATTGGCGCTTGTTCAATTATATCAGCCATACACCAAACGCGGAAGCAATAAAACAAGATCCGGCCAGAAGGTCAGGAGAAAAAGGATGACGATCTGGATTGCCAGAAACGGCAGGACGGCACGGGTGACATAAACGATATCGCGATCGACGGTCGCCCCGGTAATATACAGACTGACGCCCAGTGGCGGAGTACAGTAGCCGATACCGAGATTGATGGTCATGATGAGACCGAAGTGCATGGTGTCGATGCCGAATTTCGATAAGAGCGGCAGGAAGATAGGGGTGAGAATGAGGGTTGCGGAAATAATGTCCATAAACATGCCGATGAACAGCAGCAGGATGTTTACCGTCAGCAGAAAAACCCAGGGCGATGAAATATTATTGACGACTATCGCGGCAATTTTTCCGGGAATCTGCTCAAAGGTTAAATATTCGCCAAAGACCGTCGCACCGGCGACGATAATCAGCAGTGTTGCCGAGGTGACCGCAGAAGAGACAACCACCCGCTTCACGTCATGCAGTTTCATGTCCCGATGCAGGACAATTTCGACAAAAAAGGCATAAAAACAGGCAACGACAGCAGCTTCGTTGGCCGTAAACAGCCCGGAATAGATGCCGCCAAAAATCAGCACCGGCAGCATCAGGGCCCAGATACTCTCTCGCACAACTGCAACGACCTCGGCAAATGACGGTCGCGGTCGCCGTTGCATGCCCATTTTCCGGCAGACAACGTAGGCATAGAGACTCATCGCCGTCATAATGATCACCCCCGGAATGAAACCGGTGAGAAAAAGCGCCTCAAGCTGGTCGTTACTGACCATGGCGTAGAGGATCATGGCGATGGAAGGGGGAATGATAACCCCGAGAATGGGCGCCGTGGTCATAAGACCCACGGAAAACCGTTCATCGTATTGGTTTTCGATCAGCGCCGGGATCATAAACCCTCCGATAGCCACGACGGTGGCGACGGTCGAACCGGAAATAGCCCCGAAAAAGCCGCAGGCGAGTATCCCGGCCATGGCCAGTCCTCCCGGCAGAAAGCCGACCATGACATTGGCGGTTTTAATCAGTTTTTCGACAATGGTACCGGTGGTCATGATATTGCCGCACAGGACAAAAAACATCACCACCACCAGGGCAAACTTGTCCATACTGCGATAAAGCACCTCAATGACAATCTGTGGGTCGAGACCGACCAGATAAACCAGGCCGATCGAGCCGGTGAAGAAGAGGGCGATGAACACCGGGACCGTCGAAGCCAGACAGCCGAGCAAAAGAGCAAACAAAAGGAGATAAGTGTTATCCATTACTTATCGCCCCTGGTGATATCATTTTTTCCAGACCAGTCTTCCCAGAGTACAATCAGGGTTCGCAGAAACATCATCAAGCCCATAACGGGCAGCACTGCATAGAAAAAATATTCCGGAATCTGCAGAGTAGCCGTACGGGCGTATTTATCCTCGTACATCATCAGCGTCATTGTTATTCCCAGATAGATCATCACTCCCGAGAAGAGAAGCACGACGCAATGAGAGAACAGGGTAAGGGGTTTTCTCAAGCCCGGCAGCATCTGGGGGAGAGCGTCGATGCGGACGAGAGAGCGGCTCCGAATGGCCGCAACACAGCCGATATAGGTTGAGAAATAGATGACCTTGCGTACTACCTCGTCCGACCAGTAGAGACTCAGATCATTGGTGGCTTTACGCAGGATGACATTGGCCATGGCGGTGATAAGGGCAATACAGACCGCGGCGAAGAGCGACCATTCTTCAATGTACATCAAGGCCTTGTCGATGGATTTAAATATTTTTGTTAACATATCCAAGCATTAATTTAAAACAGGTGGTCAGTTTCAGCTTTGCCTGATAAACCTTAACAAAGTTGGGGGCTTAGTTTGAAAATATATCAAAGCCTATACCACACAGGTTGGGATTGCAAGCAGGATATGGTATTTATCCTCCAGGAACAAAAGAAAGGAAATGCCGGTTTCTTAGAGCCATAGTCGCCAACCGGAAAAAATCCTCCGTAGTGTAGCCCCTAGTCGTTCAGTTTTACTCTTTATTTCCAGCGTGATAAATAATGCGGGGTGTCGAAAAGACCAAAAACATCATCATTTTTTTCCAAAGGAGAGATCATTATGGAAAGCGGCGCAAAAAAAGAAGTCGTCTATACCATATTACCGCAGGATTTGGCAAGTGAGGTGGCCCTTGGCGGCGAGGATGCATTCCCGGAGGTTCTGGCCACCTCGAGAATGATCGGCCTGATGGAGGTCGCCGCCGCGCGGTTGATGCAGCCTTTACTGAAATCCGGAGAACTCTCGGTCGGGGTGGGGGTCGATATCAAACATTTCGCACCGACTCCGGTGGGAGAAGAGGTGAGGGTTGTGGCAACTTTTCTTGAACCGAGTGGTAAATTGTACCTGTTCGAGGTAGAAGTTTTTGACCGGGCAGGCAAGGTAGCCGGTGGGAGACATACCCGGGCCATTGTCGAAAAGGTCAAATTGATGGAGGGGGCGCGGGCTCGTATGGCCAAGGCCAGATGACAGCTGCTTCTTGCCTCACACAACAATTCTCTTCCAGTCCCTTTCCGGGGCGGGTCGATAAGCACCACTTTCCTGTTGTGATATGGGTTTATATCAGGCTGGGAGAGGGTGGCAAAAAAGAGCTGCAAAATTATTTTTTTTGTTGAAAAAAATAATTTTCCCTGAAGCCCTTGTAATCCGGTCTCTCTCGGTAAAAGATACCATATGTTGTAGTTTGGTCTTGAGCCCGCCATAAATGTGGTGTATAAAAGCCGATGTAATTATTTCATATTTCGACTGAAAGCGAGGATGTTCAGGCTCGTTTTTCCACGCTGAATTGAGCACATTTCGCTTTGACAAGCGACTCCCGGCAGGACAAATATCCAACAGAAAGAGGGGCGGCATGACACCTGATTTGACCAGACAGGTTTTGACGAGTACTGCGGAAACCGTACTCGCGAGACGGTACTATTTGAAAGATGCGCAAGGCAACGCCATCGAGACATGGGAAACTTTGTCCCGTCGTGTCGCAAAGGCGGTGGCGGAAGTTGATAAAAAGCGAAAAGATGACAAGCAGCTTCAGGAAAATTTCTTCGAGATGATCTATCATCTTGATTTTCTGCCGAACTCCCCCTGCCTTATGAATGCCGGGACGGACCTGGGCCAGCTTTCCGCCTGCTTCGTTCTTCCGATCGAGGATTCGATGGATGGTATCTTTACCGCCATTCGCAATGGTGCCCTGGTGCATAAAACCGGCGGCGGTACCGGCTATTCTTTTTCCCGTCTCCGCTCTAAAAATGCCTCGGTACGTTCAACCCAGGGGGTGGCTTCCGGGCCGCTGTCTTTTGCCGCCGTGTTCGATGCCGCCACCGAGACCATCAAGCAGGGAGGAAAGAGGCGCGGTGCGAACATGGGTGTTTTGCGCATCGATCATCCGGATATCATGGATTTTATTACCGCCAAAGAGGATCAGAGCAGATTTAATAATTTCAACTTCAGTGTCGCTATCACCGATGTCTTTATGCAGGCGGTGGAAGATGATGCCGATTTCGAGCTGATCGAACCGTCAACCGGCGAAGTTGTCAAGCAACTCAATGCCCGAATGGTCTATGAGAAGATTGTCGACCTGGCCTGGCATAACGGCGAACCCGGGGTGCTCTTCATCGATACCGCCAATAAAGACAATATGACGCCGCAACTGGGTGATTTTGAAGCGACCAATCCTTGCGGCGAACAATGGCTCCTGCCGTACGAGAGTTGTAATCTTGGCTCAGTGAATCTGGCTAATTTTGTCAAGGATGGCAAGGTTGACTATGACCGGTTGAAACAGATCGTCCGGACGGCGACGGTGTTTCTTGATAATGTTATAGATTGCAATCGCTTCCCTATCCCCGAGATTAAGGAAATGACCCTGAAGACCAGGAAAATCGGGTTGGGAATCATGGGTTTGCACGATATGCTTATCCAGCTGGAGATTCCCTATGGCAGTGAGAAGGGCCGGGAAGTGGCCGGCAAGGTGATGCGCTTTATTCGCGATGCCGCGGAAGAGCGTTCTGTTGAGCTTGCTGTGGAAAAAGGACCTTTTCCGGCCTATGATCCGCAGATCAATACCTATAAGCCGCGCAGAAATGCAGCGCTGACCTCTATCCAGCCAACCGGAACCGTCTCGATGATTGGTGATTGCGCTTCGGGCTGCGAACCCTATTTTTCTATTGTCATGGTCAAGCATGTCATGGACGACGACCGACTGATCATGGTCAACAAATACTTCGAGCGAGTCGCCCGGGCGGAGGGATTTTACTCGGCGGAACTGATGAGCAAGGTTGCCGACAGCGGCACCGTCATAGGACATGCGGAAATTCCCGTCAAGTGGCAGGAAATCTTTTGTACCGCTCAGGATATCAAGCCTGAGGATCATATAAAAATGCAGGGGATTCTGCAGAAAAGCGGCGTGGACAGCTCTATTTCCAAAACCATTAATCTGCCCAACACCGCCTCGCGCGAAGAGGTGAAGCTCGCCTATATCACCGGCTATAAACTCGGGTGCAAGGGGCTCACCGTGTACCGCGACGGTTCCAGGGATCATCAGGTTCTCAACACCAAGGAAGGCTCGGCCAAGGAGCAGATCGCCATCGTCTCGGAACGGGGCCCGGTAAAACAGAACCTGCCGGATACGCTCGATGCCAAGCGATATCGGGTCAAGGACCAGTACCAGAAATCGGTATATATTATTGTCTGTTTTGATGAAAATGAAAAGCCGATGGAGGTTTTCGCTAAATTTCCCTTCGATAATCGTGTCGATTTAAAAGATAAATCGACCATGTGGACGACCACTTGTCGCCTTGTTTCTCTAGCATTGCGATTTAATGTGCCCATGGATGAAATCATCAAACAGCTTGACAGATCAAGTGGTCATATGCAAGACTTGCCGGCACAATTGGGTAAACTGTTTAAATCCTTCCTGGCCGGTACCCAGCAGGGTTTTTCCTCTGTCTGTCCTGAATGTTCCGGGCCGCTCCGCTTCGAAGAAGGGTGTGAAACATGTCACGATTGCGGGTATAGTAAATGTTCATAACAATATTGTGCCACACATAATATTTTTACTTAACCACCGTGAAATCGGACTTGTTACGAGTTTATCAAATATTAACAGGCGCTGGGGGAATCTATGGCCAAAATCGGCAGAAATGAAAAATGTCCTTGCCACAGCGGCAAGAAGTTTAAGCACTGTTGTGCTCTGAAAGATACAAGAGTGGGTCCGCAGCATACTGCGAACCAGGCGATGAAGGTTACCCTGATGAATGCCGTGAAAAAAATTCAGGAAGATGCGTTGAGCAAAAAGGTGCTTTTCCGCGAGCTCGGCGTCTTTTTCCTTTTTTCGACGGCAGAGGGTGACGCCTGGCTCATGGAGATGACGGAGTGCGATTGTGTTCAGGTGGCCAAAGGCGGGGAGGTGATGGACGCGCCTATTGATGAAAACTCCGAAACCATAGAAATAAATTGGAGCCATACCTATGCCATCAACAACAGGCAGATTGAAATAACTGCTTATGCCGACAAGACTGTTCAGCTGCTGGATACCTCTCCAGCGCGGCAACTGAATGCGGCGATGAGGCGCATTCGTGAGAAATTCAGCGATGAGCAGCTGAAAAAAGTACATTTACCTCCGCCGGACCAGTCGATTACCGTATGATGCCAAAAGCGGCGACACTTTTACGCATGGTTCCCATGGCTGTGACCATGGGAACCATTTTTTTTCTTTCGCATCAACCTGGCGACAGTCTCTCTCTGCCGGAGATACAGGGGATGGATAAAGTGGTGCACATGGCGGCGTATGGTTTTTTGGCGGCAACAATGCTTGTTGCCTTCAGTGACCAGCAGAAAAATACCAGGCCGCAAAGAGTCGTGTGGCTTACCGTGCTGTTATGTGTACTCTACGGTATCTCCGATGAATTTCACCAGTCTTTCATTTCCGGCAGGTCAAGCAGCTTTTTTGATGTGCTTGCCGATTGCGCTGGTGCAACGCTAAGCGCTGCTCTTTGGTTCAGATGGCGAAAAAGAATCGCCATGATCGGCAGTTGGAAAGATTGTTTCAGTAATTTTCTTGCAAAATAACAGCTGCGGCCGGATACTTTTTTTAGCGATGTTACATCATGGGGAAACAGGCAAGTGCCTGTTTCCCCCTGCCTGTTTATCGGCACAAGCCCGCGTTATCTGCGGCTTTGCAGTATCTTGGCCATATCCTTGGCGAAGTAGGTAATGATTATATCGGCTCCTGCCCGCTTGATGGACAGCAGGGTCTCCTCCATTACCCGGTCACCGTCAATCCAACCCTTTTCTGCTGCTGCTTTGATCATGGCATATTCCCCGCTGACATGGTAGGCGGCAATCGGCAGGTCGAATTCGTCGCGAAGCCGGGATATGATATCGAGGTAGGCGACCGCCGGTTTTACCATGAGGATATCCGCCCCCTCATCAACATCAAGGGTTGCTTCCCGCAGGGCCTCCCGGCTGTTGGCCGGATCCATCTGATAGCTTCTCCGGTCGCCGAATTGGGGCGCACAATCCGCCGCCTCTCGAAAAGGGCCGTAAAACGCCGAAGCGTACTTCACCGCGTAGGACATAATCGGCACTGCATCAAAATTGTTTTCGTCCAGTGCCGCGCGGATCTCGGCCACTCGGCCATCCATCATATCCGATGGCGCAACCATGTCGGCGCCGGCCTGGGCATGGGACAGGGCGGTCTTGGCAAGGATCTCCAGGGTGGCGTCGTTGTCCACCACATCGTCGATCAGACAGCCGCAGTGGCCGTGGTCGGTGTATTCGCAGAGACAGACGTCGGTGATAACAACAAGTTCGGGGACTTTATTCTTCAGTTCCTTGATAGCCGTCTGGATGATACCGCTTTTGGCATGGGCGCCTGAACCGACTGCATCCTTTTTCTCCGGCAGTCCAAAGAGGAGCACCGAATTGACGCCCAATTGTAAGCACTCCCTGCCCTCTGCTGCCAATTGGTCGACGGTCATTCGAAAAACGCCGGGCATGGAAGAAATTTCTTCCCGTTTGTTCTTGCCCGGCATAACGAAGAGAGGGGAGACAAATTGAGCGGGGGAAAGCTGTGTTTCGCGGATGAGGGCGCGAAACGCACTGTTTTTGCGGAGACGTCTGGGGCGGTATTCTGGAAAAACCATGGATATTCCTCTCTGGTAGGTTGTGCTGCATTACGTTCTGCTCCATCGGCAACAGGCGGATAATTGAAATCGGCGATTGTCGCTGTTGAGCTTCTTTAGGTCACTGAATAATTTCGAAGGATTTAAGCTTCTTGTGCAGGTGGCTCCTTTCCAGGCCGACCTGCTCAGCTGTTTTGGAGATATTGTTATCGTTTTGCAAAAGTTTTTGCTGCAGGTACTCTTTCTCAAAGAGTCTCTTGGCTGTTTTATAGTCGGCGGCTAAAAAAGGATTCAGGCCGGAGCTGCCACCGACCAAACCGGATTGCTGTTTTGGATTGAGAAACATGCGGATGTGAGCGGCGGTAATGGTCGGTTCCTGGCACATGATCGCCAGCCGTTCAATAAAATTTCTCAGTTCACGCACGTTGCCCGGCCAATGATGTTCCATAAGGGCTTGATAGGCATCGGGGCTGAATTCTTTGTGTTTTATCCCCCGGCCGACGAGAAGTTTCATCAGGGCCTCGACGAGCAGAGGGATATCCTCGAGGCGGTCGCACAGTCTCGGGACATGAATGGGTACGACATTCAGGCGCCAGAACAGGTCGGCCCGGAAATTGCCGCTCTCGATCTCTTCTTCGAGATTTTTGTTGGTAGCGGCAAGCACCCGGACGTTGACCTTGATTGTTTTATTGCCGCCGACCCTCTCGAATTTCTGTTCTTGCAGGATACGCAGGATTTTCGCCTGGGTGTTAAGGCTCATGTCGCCGATCTCATCTAAAAAAAGTATCCCGCCATCCGCCTGGTCAAATTTGCCGCGTTTGCTTATATGGGCTCCGGTAAAAGAGCCTTTTTCATGACCGAAGAGTTCCGATTCGATCAATTCTTCGGGAATGGCAGCACAATTCACCTCGATCATCGGCTGATCACTTGATGCCGAGGCCCGGTGGATGGACTGGGCGACCAGTTCCTTGCCTGTACCGTGGTCACCCCGTATCAGTACCCAGGCATCGGTTGGGGCAACCATGTCAATCTGTCTTTTCAAACCCTGTATGGCTGGCGATTCTCCGGTCAGGATCGATTTCTGGGCCGAGCCCTGGCGCAGCAGAAGGTTTTCCTGTTCAAGCTTGGCAAAGCGCAGGCCGTTGGTGACGGCGAGAATGATTTTATCGTAAGAAAGCGGTTTTTCGATGAAGTCAAAGGCTCCCTTACGGGTTGCCTGGACGGCTGTTTCGATGCTGCCATGTCCGGAAATCATAATAACCGGCAGAGGGTAGAGCGCATGGATTTTTTCCAGAGCAGTCATGCCGTCCATGTTATCGCCCAGCCAGACATCGAGGAGGACGAGATCGACGTTTGTCGTCTCAAGGAGCTCAAGTCCTTCTTCGGCGGAAGAGACGCATATGGCGGAAAATCCCTCATCTTCCAGCACTCCGGCCAGGGACTCCTGGATACTTATCTCGTCATCTATTATCAGTATGCGTTTATTCATTGGTCTTGTTACGCTTGGGCATAAAACAGGTGAACGTTTACAGCTTGCAGGATGTACACTGTAACTATTGTCTATTCAGGAGTGGTAATTCAATTATGAAGACTGAGCCTTTCGGCGTGTTATCCTGCACCCGAATGTAGCCGTTGTGGTCGGATACGATCGTCGAGACAATAGCCAACCCCAGCCCGGTACCGGTTTTCTTGGTGGAAAAATAGGGTTCAAAAAGTTTCAATTTAGTCTCTTTCGATATTCCCGGACCATCATCGTGTACCTTGATAAAGACGTTTTCCTGCTCCTGATCGAGGGAGAGATCGATCCCTATTGTACCCCCATCAGGTAAAACTGCAACCGCATTGTCGAGGAGATTGATCAGGCAGCGTTTGATCTGTTCGGCGTCAAAACTGAAAATCGGAATGGGTGTTTCCTCGCGACAACTAAAGGCGATGTTCTTGTGCCCTTCCTGATAAAGAAAAAGCGTGGCCTTGGCGAGTTTAGCCAGATTTTCCGGGGATTTGTGTACTTTTGGCATCCTGGCGAACTGAGAAAATTCACTGACGAGTCTTTTCAGTTCATCGACCTGGGTGATGATAGTGCTGGTGCATTGGTCAAAGATGCTGTTTTCTTCACGGAGGATTTCCGGATAGCGCCGGCGAAGCCGCTGGGCCGAGAGCTGGATCGGGGTCAAGGGGTTCTTGATCTCGTGGGCTATACGCCTTGCCACCTCTCGCCATGCCGCCATACGCTGCATTTTTTCAAGCTTGGTCAGGTTGTCAAAAACAAGGACAAAGCCAACCGGTTTGCTCTCTTCATCTTCCAGCCGGGTAAAATTGACCAGCAGGGAGAAAAACTTGCCAAGCACGTTGATTTTTATGTGCTGTTCCACGGTCATCTTGCCGGTTACCTCAAGTTCTTCGATGAAACCGTCAATGATTGCCGCCTGGTAGGGCGGCAGTACATCGGCAAATTTCAAGCCGATGAAGAGGGATTTGTCGATGCTGAGCAGTTTTTCGGCAAAGCGGTTGATGGTGGTTATCCGGCCGTCTTCGTCGAGGGATATGACACCTGCGGATACATTTTGCAGGATGATTTCCGTGTATCTTCGTCGTTGTTCCGACTCCTGCGAGCTTTTCTGCAGAGCGGAATGGGTCTCGGCGAGTTTTTTATTGCTGGAGTTCAGGTTGCACGTCATCTGATTGAAGGACTCGACGAGCAGGCCCATTTCATCCCTCGACTCACTTTCCATAACAAATTCCAGGTCGCCGTCGGCTACCCTCCTGGTGGCCAGCACCAGTTTTTCCAGCGGGTCGGTGATACCTCGGGAGATATACAGACCAAACCAGATTGCCGCGAAAATGATCAGCAGCGTGACGATCAGCAGAATGATGAGCAGCCAGAATTTGAAAGGTTCTTTAAAATGCTTGAGTTGTCTGTAGCCTTCAATGCCTTGGGAAATATTGGTCATTCGGGCCAGTTGCTCACTTTTTACCAAAAGAGAAGTGATGAGCACTGCCCGGCCGATGTCCTCTCCGCCGATCTGCACCTCGGCAATGCAATTGATCAGGTCACCGCTGCGCATCTCCTGAATGAGGATCTCGCGGGCATGGCCGTTTTTCACCCGTTCAAGGACACTGGAAGGTATTTTAGGAAGAATGGTGCCGCGAAGCTGCGGTCCCTTGACGCTTATTTCCAGGTTCTTGTCGCTGGTTATCAGGGAGATGCTGTCCGGGCCGTTAATCGGGTTGAAGGTGAGAATGTTTTCCAGTGTCTCGCTGATTGTCTCGGGGGTATAGGCCGCCATATCCAGAGTATTCAGCCGCTCGGCAATACCTTCACTCATCTGGGTCACCTGTTCTTCTTTCTCACGTAACAGGGACTGGGCAAGTTTGAGCGATTCCGTCAGAGAATTTTCTATGCTGGCATTAAACCAGTAATCCATACTGGTTGAGACAAACTGCAGGGCGACAAAAAAGAGCAGTATGGTGGGGATAAGGGTCAGCGAGAGAAACGAGGCGATCAGTTTTGTTTTAAGTTTATTGCCGAGCCGGTTGACCTTTCTCTCAAATAACAGCTCTGCAAGATTCCGTAAAACCAGGAAAAGGACGACCAGGACCAGGAGAACATTAACATTTATCAGGGCAAAAATGAGGATACTGTTGTTGATCGGTAAGTCAATTTCGTCACTCAGAAGGTGGCTTTGCAGCCAGATAAAGAGAGGAATGAGAAGCAGGCAGACGACAATGACCCGGCGGATCAATTTTTGTTTCTGACGCAGCTGTTTTGCAGTGTATGGCAGCCGCCTGGTGTTCGGCTTGCCTTCCGGTGAAGGTGTTCCCATGGTCAAGGTCAGAAAGTAAAGGTCAGAGTATGCCAGTCGGTTTCAATATCCCACCAGGAAAGAAAAGGAAGGATATTATGCAGACTGAGAGGTAAGGTTTTCCGGTAGAGTTCCGCCTTCATTTTGAGTTTGTACCGATTATCCGGCAGGAGCTGTTCAAGCTCCACCACTTTGACACCATTAATTTCGTTTATTTCTTTCTGTGCTTCCAAAAGAGATCTGAAGGACAGTACCTTGTTATTGTCTTCTTCGAGAGTGACCTTATAGTTCTCTTTCAAGGTGTCGAACGTCAAGATATGTTGAAAATTATTGGTAATTATCAGTTCATCTCGCCAATTTTCCGTAGTTTTATACAGCTCGACATAAAAAGAAAAACGTAGTGGAATGCCGCTGTGCAGGAGGTCTATCATTTCCGAGGTAAAGCTGTTTTCGAGGGTGCCGAAGACGATGAGGTGTGTCTCCGAGGTGGTGGCCGTTAATTCGTTGATGGTTGCTTTTTTTTCTGGAGCGACCTGGGCACCGGCAATGGTCGAAAAGATCATTATCACAAGGACAATGAGGCTGAACAATTTGGGTTTGCAGTGCATGGCGGCGTGCTTTATGTTGAAACGCAATGAACCGGTAGATGGTGTCTGTTAACCAGACTGCTCTCCGGCAGGAAAACCTTGCGTTCGCTTGTCGATGGTGGATGGCTTGACCGGTATTCGTTCTTTTGTCTTTCAGTTTTTGATGTTTGATGTTACAAAATTATACTTTTTGCTGGAGCTAATCTACCTGATCCTGTTCTCGATGTCTATTGCCGATATCTATTGCTGATATCTATTGCTTGTTCCTTGCACGTGTTTATCCTTGTCCTGCATATGCTATAGAAAGAAGTTTCAGCATGTTTGTTGTCCGACAGCAGTGCAGAGGAAAATGATGTGCATATGTTTAAAAAAGGGTATAAGGTACTAAAATTAATTAAGTAGGAGTGATGAAAATGCGTATAGCTATTCCGACAAATTCTCCGGGCGGTCTTGATGCTGATCGTTCGGATCACTTCGGCCATTGTGATATTTTTACCATGGTCGATATTGATGAAAAAAAGCACATCAAAGACGTGACAATCATTCAGAACGGCGACCATCAGGCGGGAGGGTGTCTGGTACCGGTGAAAATTCTCCAGGATGCCGGTGCGGATTCGATTATTGTCGGCGGAATGGGGGCAAGGCCCATGCGTGGTTTTGCCGATGTGGGCATCACCGTCTATTTTGCCGATCGAAGCAGTATGAAAACAGTACAGGACGTCGTTTTTGGCTTTACTGCCGGTCGGCTGCCTGTCATGCATGCCGATCAGGTTTGTAAGGGATCGGGCAACTGCCACCACTGAGAGATTGAATCATTCTTCCGTTTCACGTTGAGCAGGAAAGCATGTCACCAAGACCTAAGAAAACGAGAAATTGTCAGGGGAGGTTCTGCGGCAGAGCCTTTAAGCCGACGGGAACTCCACTGACCGAGCTGAAACAGATTGAGTTGCACCGGGATGAGCTGGAGGCACTGCGTTTGTGTGATGCCGAGGGGATGACCCAGGAGGAGGCCGGCCAGAGCATGGGCGTCTCCCGGGGAACGATCCAGCGCATAATCACCATTGCCAGAAAAAAAAGCGCTACAGCGCTGACATCAGGGCAGGCGTTAATCTTTGTCGATGCCGGGGAAGAAGAATAGTCGTCCTTGTTGACGGTTGTGTTGCCGGCAGGACGCGGATCACACTGGGTGTCTCAAATATTTTCCCTTGTTTTGTCAAAGATAATATCTGGCCATTTTTCCATGAAATATTTCAGCATCCACTCATTCTGTGCCAGGTAGGTGAGGAATCCCTCTGCGTCATAGGCCAGGGCTCCCTGGTTTTTTCTTTCAAATTCCGCCAGGGCCTTTTTGTCCTCGCAGCGAACCCACCGTGCCGCCTGGAAATTAACCGGCTCATAAATTGCTTTCACGCCGTACTCATTCTGCAGGCGGGCCATGGTGACCTCAAACTGCAACACACCAACGGCGCCCATGATATAGTCCGAGCCGATCAAGGGGCGGAATACCTGGATGGCGCCTTCTTCTGCGAGCTGGAGCAGACCCTTCTGCAGTTGTTTCATTTTCAGGGGATCTTTCAGCAGCACCCTACGGAAATGCTCCGGGGCAAAATTAGGAATACCGGTAAACTTGAGCATTTCCTTCGTCGTAAAGGTGTCGCCGATTTTGATGGTGCCGTGGTTATGCAGGCCGATAATGTCGCCCGGCCAGGCCTCGTCAACGTTGGCACGCTCCTGCGCCATGAAGATCGTCGCGTTGGCCAGGGTTATGTCTTTTCCCAGGCGATGATGTTTTACTTTCATCCCGCGGGTAAATTTTCCGGAACAGATGCGGAAAAAAGCGATACGATCCCTGTGTGCCGGATTCATATTGGCCTGGATTTTAAAAACGAAGCCGGAAAAATCCTCTTCGTGGGGATCGACTAAACGGCTGGCCGACTGCCGCGGGCTGGGCGGCGGGGCCATTTCGACAAAACAGTCGAGCATTTCACGGACGCCGAAGTTGTTGATGGCGCTGCCGAAAAAGACCGGCGTCTGGCTGGCCTGCAAATAATGGTCGTACTCAAAGGGATTGGCCGCGCCCTCGAGAAGCTCGATATCCTCCCGGAGATCTTCGGCGGCCTGTTTCCCTAGCAGCTCATTGACCTTGGGATCGTCGAGATCTTCAATCAAGATCCCTTTGATGTTGCGGGTATTCTGGCCGGGGGTAAAGAGATGGAGCGTCTTCTGATAGATATTGTACACCCCTTTAAAGGTCTTGCCCATGCCTATAGGCCAGGACAGCGGGGTACACTCAATCTGCAGCTTTTCCTCAATTTCGGCCATGATTTCAAGTGGCGACTGGCCCTCACGATCAAGTTTATTGATAAAAGTGATGATCGGGGTATTGCGCATACGGCAGACTTCCATCAGTTTTTCGGTCTGCGATTCTACGCCCTTGGCGCTGTCAATGACCATGATGGCCGAATCGACGGCGGTGAGAACCCGGTAGGTGTCTTCGGAGAAATCCTGGTGGCCGGGGGTGTCGAGAAGGTTGATCTCATAATCCCGATAGGTGAATTTCATCACCGAGGTGGTGACGGAAATGCCGCGCTCCTGCTCAATAGCCATCCAGTCACTTGTCGCGTGCCGTTCGACCTTGCGGGATTTGACGGCACCTGCCATGTTGATGGCGCCGCCAAAGAGAAGAAGTTTCTCGGTAAGGGTTGTTTTTCCGGCATCCGGATGACTGATGATGCCGAAGGTTCGTCTTTTGGCTATTTCCTGGGTGAGTTGTTTGTTCATAACTGATGAAAATATAGCGTTGATTGAGGTGATGCTCTGATTGTTGAAGAAGGCAGAGAAAAATTATATAGCATAGGTCCTTTTTGGCATAATGCAAAGAGAAAACGAAAACCAATGCGAAATAAAAGAGGGGTGATGGACGAATAAAGAGTACCGATGCACAGGGTCGGCAGACGATTTTATGTTTTGCCTGGTAGCAACTTTAGGTGATTACCTGTATTATGGCCCCTATTCTGTATGTGTTGACAAGGTGAGTTGCAAAAATAACAGAACCACCAGTCTTTTGCTGGTCGAGAGAGAACTTTAACCCGAAAGTAAAATGATGAAAAAAATACCTGTAAGCAATCCGGTCGTAGAGCTTGATGGCGATGAAATGACGCGCATCATCTGGCAATTCATAAAGGACAAATTGATCTTCCCCTATCTGGATGTAGATATCCGCTACTATGATCTCGGCATTGAAAAACGTGATGAAACAGATGATCAGATCACCGTTGATGCGGCCAATGCCATCAAGAAATTCGGTGTAGGAATCAAATGTGCAACTATTACCCCGGATGAATCAAGAGTCGAAGAGTTTGGGCTGAAAAAAATGTACCGTTCTCCAAATGGTACAATCAGAAATATTCTTGGGGGTACCGTGTTTCGTGAACCGATCATGGTCAGCAATATACCTCGCCTGGTCACCACCTGGAAAAAACCGATCTGTATCGGCCGCCATGCCTACGGCGATCAGTATCGTGCAACCGACTTTGTCGTCAAAGAAAGCGGGAAATTGACCGTCTCCTTTACTCCGGATGCAGGGGGCGAGGGACAGAACTATGAGGTTTTCCATTTTCAGGGCGGCGGGGTGGCGATGACCATGTACAACACCGATGAATCGATTTACGGCTTTGCCCATTCCTGCTTTAATCAAGCATTGCACAAGAAATGGCCGCTGTATTTGTCCACCAAAAATACTATTCTAAAAAAATACGACGGCCGGTTTAAGGATATTTTTGAAGAACTCTACCAGTCTACCTATAAAGAGAAGATGGATGCCCAGGGCATCTCCTATGAGCATCGGCTGATAGACGATATGGTTGCCGCAGCACTGAAATGGGAAGGGGGCTTTGTCTGGGCCTGTAAAAACTATGATGGGGATGTCCAGTCGGATACCCTGGCGCAAGGATTTGGCTCTCTCGGCCTGATGACCTCAGTACTGGTCACCCCGGACGGCAAAACCATGGAGGCGGAGGCCGCCCACGGCACAGTTACCCGTCACTATCGGGAGCACCAGAAGGGCAATCCCACATCAACCAATCCCATTGCCTCTATTTTTGCCTGGAGCAGAGGACTGGCGTTTCGCGGCAAACTGGACAATAACGCCGAGCTCATCGCCTTTTGTGATGCCTTGGAAACGGTTTGTGTTGAGACGGTTGAGAGCGGGAAGATGACCAAGGACCTTGCCCTGTGTATCCACGGCAAAGACCTGCAGGCCGCGCATTATCTGACCACCGAAGAGTTTCTCACGGTTCTCGACGAAAATCTCCTCAAAAAACTATCTGAAAAGAAGTAAAAAAATCCGCCACCCGGTTATGGTCGTCTGGTCAAACCGGGTGGTGGCCAATGCTGCTTTACGATATTAACCGTAGACCAGCTCTCCGCCGGAATAGCCCAAGCCGCCGGCGCAGGCAAGGCAGAGGAGATAGAGAAGCCACATCTTGCCCGGCGTCACCCCCCTTCTTTTCAGCATGAAGGAAAAAACCAGCAGTACGGTAAGGATTCCTCCAAGGATCATCTTGACGATAATGAAGACATTCCACTCTGCCTGCTGGAAATGCAGCCAGTCAAGAATTCCCGCACCTATTACAGGCAGGATTGCTACCAGGGCAAGCACCGAACAATAAAAGGCGGTCTGATCGAAATTTTTGTCCTTCCAGAGTAAACCGAGGGTCGCAAAAACAACCATGCCGATTATCATCCCCATCGGTACATGCGTAAGCATTGGGTGAAGTGGATGGGTGAATCCGACTGCAGACAGGAACGAATAGAGATTTTCTACCATACAGTTCTCCTTATCAGATGAGGGAATCTTAGTGCTTTTTCCTAACAGTAACCATTATCACTGAAAATATACAGGATTTTCACACTTTGTCGGAAACAACCTGTTTGACGACTCTTTAGCGAGCTTCTCCGGGTGTTATGGATTGCAGGTAGGCATATATGTCAGCTGCGTCCTGCTGGGAAATTTTAGATTCCGGAAAAAACGGCATGATCGGTGCGTCAGTCGTCCTGAGCTTCCTGACAAAGCTGCCAAAGCCCATGTTGATGCCGGCGATCTTGGCAGCACGGCCGTCATCGCCATGGACGCCATGGCATGCATGACAATTATGCATCATATACCACTTCTTTCCATCTGCGGCGTTACCCGGAGGGGCACTGCATCCGCTGAAAAAAAGAGGGCAGAGGAAAAGAAGCCCCATGCTGACAATGCGGCGAAACAGTCGTGCTGACATGGAAATCTCCTGGGTAAACGATTGCTTGTCGAGTAATACAGCCTTTTCGTGGTCCTGCATGACGAGGGGAGCATAGGTGCATGCCCTTGAGTTATAATCCCCCTTGAGGGGTGCTCCTTTCAGCACCTCCTGATTCCTGCTCAAAATAATGAACCAAGCGTTGCCTAAATGCAAGCAATTTCCCTTGAGAAACAACCCAATACAGGCTTTATTTCAAATGGTTATCAATCTGTTTACGGGGATTTTCGCTGCTGCAGGGCCATATGCAATGCCTGGAGGACGCTGTCTCTATTATTTTGCGGTTGATTGAGCAGGATGGCAAAAGGGGTCAGTTCGGTACCCTGGGAGAAATATCCGGCATAACAGTAGATATCTTTCATTGTTCCGCTCTTCAGCAGGATATTGTTCTTCTGGTTAAGGAGTGAACTATAGGGTTTAAAAAGGTCAAGGATAGCAAGCAGTGCAACAGGACTTATTCTGTTTCGTCTTGACAGTCCGGAGCCTTCGGTGACAAAGATTTGCTGTGCACTGAGCTGCAGGACTTTCTCGGCAAAAATGGCAAAGACTCGACGGGATTTGTCCCAGGTTGCCGGCAATCCGAAATATCTGGCGCCGCAGGCAAGAAATAGCTGGTTGGCAATATAGTTGTTGGAAGTTTTCAGACATGCCCGGATAATCTCTTCCAGCGAATGGCTGCCGCGGTGGATATAGATCGGGCGCAGGCCGATCGGGACGAGTTTTTCTTGGTAGCCTTTTTCAACGCGTATCCCCGCCTGTTGAAATTGGGCAACAAATAATTCCCCGGTGTAGCGAAGGGCGGGGGAAAGTTGGCCGGGTTGCGACAAGATCCCGATATTTATACGGTGACGACCTTGCGGCAGATTGGCGCCTGTTTCCTTCATCAGGGCGATAAGAGGCGTCTGCGGTTCGCCTGAGAGAATGGTGGTGTCTTTTCCCACATACACCGGCAGAGCATTAAAATTTACCGCCAGGGCTCCATTCGGTGCATCGTAGGGATTGGCGGAATTCTCAAAACTTGCCGACTCGCCATTGAGAAAAAAGCTGCTTTCGTCAAGAAAGAGTGAGCCTAGCCGGTCGATGCCGAGTGCGGCAATTTTTGTCCCTATTTCCAGGAGAGTTTCCGAGGTCAGAAAAGGATCGCCGTAGCCTTTGATATACAGATTTTTTTGCTCATCGAGAAAGAAATGCGTTTCGAAGCGGAAGTCCTTGCCGAGTTTCTCGAGAGCGATCAGGCTGGTGAGGATTTTCAGGGTTGAGGCGGGAATAAACAGCTCCTGCTCGCGGTATTGCAGCAATGCGGCGTCCTCCCGGACGATATAGCCACCGTTAGCAATAGCAGGTATGGCCCCCGGCGAGCTCCAGGCGAGATAAGGCTGCAACAGCAGCACCAGCCACAATATGCTGCCGCAGAGCCTGCATGCGAAGAGGAGATCTTTCGATGTATGTGCCATGGGATTTTGCTCTATAAATGTATCCACCTTACACAGGTTACCGGCCTTTTTGCGCCCCTTGTCGTGACACTTTAATCGGTGCATCGAGTTTGTGCCAGGCAGTTTTGACAATTCTCGTCTGCAGGCTGCGCTCTGTGTCGAGGCCGAGAATTTCCGTCAGCGCCTCAAGTGGTTTAATTCCCGCCTGCGCACTGGCCGAGATCATCTGCAGCTGTATGGTAGCAGCATTGACTATGGAAAAATCGATGATCAGTGGTCGGATGTCGATTGCCGTGGTTTTTCCTTTCCTGGTTTTGCGCATGATATATTCGCTGCTGTTGACAAACGCCTCGGCCCGTCCTTTTTCCGAGTCGGTAATAGCTGCAGGGAGCGTCAGGGAATAGGTTGTGCAGATTCTTTGCGGCACATCGCCGGAATGGAGTTCAATGTTTGTCACCAGTAAACCGGGCGCCAGTTTGGCATTGAGCCGTTCTACGGTTGCGGCCGGATTTTTCAGGGGGGCCGGCAGGTCCATGATAAAAAACTCTGCCAGGCTTTCTGTTCCTACCGGCAGCGCTGGTCCGAAGGAGACTTTCGGCGATGGATTGAATCCCTGGCTGTAGTTGGTCGCAATTGATGCACGGCGCAGGGCGCGAAAGATTGTCTGCAGTATCTCCAGATGACCAAGAAAACAGATATCACCGATTCTGGAATAGTGGACCATATATTTAAAATGACCGGTTGCGCTCGGGTCATTTGTCCTTTCAGGGGTTTTGGCAGGGGAGACTGTTTGTGCACTCTCTAGGCTATTTTTTGACCGATTATAGACAATGGGAAAAAGGCTTTTGAAGTCGCAGAGACCACATTTCTGGCAGGCCTCGTAGCGGCAGTCCGGGGTATAGATTTCACCTTTGGCCTTGTCCAGTTCGTCCTTTAAGAACTGAAGATCAACGCCGGTATGGAGATGTTGCCAGGGCAGGGTTTCGTCCAACTCCCTGGCACGGAGAAAATCGCCAAGGTCAAGCCGGCAGAGTTCCGCCGCCTTTTGCCAGCGTGACAGATCGAAGTGCTCATCCCAGCCGTCAAGGCGCGCACCGGCCTGCCAGGCGAGTTCGATAAGTCGGCCAAGACGCCGGTCCCCGCGGGAAAATACCCCTTCGAGAAAACTGATCTGCGGGCTATGGTAGCGGAAATTGCATCCTTTGCGCGGAAGACCGTTTTGCAGACGACGGATAAACCGCATACTCTCGTCGATGCTCATCTGCCGCTCCCACTGGAAGGGGGTGTGCGGTTTCGGGACAAAGGTGCCGACGCTGACGTTTATCTGTTTTTTCCCTTTTGCTGGCCCAACATCGCGCACCGCCAGGGCTTTATGCACCAGTTGGATAATCTCGTCAATATCCTGTTCCGTTTCGGTCGGCAGGCCGATCATAAAGTAAAACTTCATGATCCGCCAGCCAAGGGCGAAGGCCTGGGTACAGGTGGCAAGCAGGTCGTCTTCGGTGATCCCCTTGTTGATGACCCGGCGCAATCGTTCGCTGCCGGCTTCCGGGGCCAGGGTAAAGCCGGTCTTGCGGACTCTTTTTACCTGTTCCATTATCTCCGAAGTAAGTGTTCCCACGCGCATGGAAGGCATGGCAACCGAGATGAATCTTCCGGCAAAGCTGTCCATTAACTGGGCAAGGGTCTGTTCCAGGCAGGAATAGTCTCCGGTGGACAGTGACAGCAGGGCCAGTTCCTCAAAGCCTGAATCATCCAGGCCGCTTTGAGCCAGCTGCATAATTTTTTCCGGGCTTCGTTCCCGCACCGGTCGATAGGTGATTCCCGCCTGGCAGAAGCGGCAGCCCCGGGTGCAGCCACGGGCGACCTCGATGCCCAGCCGATCGTGGACAATTTTTGCGTTCGGCACGATGGGATGTTTCAGATGATCTATTTCATTAAGATCGCTGACAACCCTGCGGGAAATATGCTGTTTGCCGCCGCCTGTCTGCTCGACCACAAGCAGTTGTCCTGCGGGGCTGTATCGGGGCTGGAAATGGGCCGGTATATACACGCCGTCGATAGTGGCCAGCAAATCAAGCAACGCATCTTTTGCCGGCTTGTCAGCTTTATGTGCCGCGAGTAGCGAAGCAATCTCGAGAATTGCTTCCTCACCGTCACCGAGGAGAATGGCATCAAAAAAATCCGCCACCGGTTCAGGATTAAGCGAACATGCCCCTCCGCCGAGCAGTAAAGGAAACGAGGTATCCCGGTCGCGTGCGTAGAGGGGAATGGCAGCGAGATTGAGGATAGTCAGAATATTGCTGTAGCAGAGTTCATAGGGCAGGGTGATGCCCAGCACATCGAAATCGGTGAGAGGGTGAGCCGACTCAAGGCTGGTAATCGGCGCATTTTTCTGCCGCAGGAGCTGTTCGAGGTCGGTATCGGGGCAATAGCATCTTTCCGCCAGGAAATCTTCTTTGCTGTTCAAAAGATGGTAGAGAATCTGCAGGCCCTGATGTGACATGCCGATCTCATAGAGATCGGGAAAGATGAGGGCAAAACGGATCTTTGTCGACTGCCATTCCTTTTGCACGGAGTTATATTCATGGCCGAGGTAGCGACCTGGGCGGGTGATGGACGAAAGTATTGTGCGATCTGTCATGAGCAATCCATAGAAAATTACCGGGGAGAAGAGGCTGGGGTGACGTATGGCCGCGCGGACCAGACCTTTCATTTACTTAAATTTGATTGACTTTTCAAGAGGGGATGATGTAATCAAGGAGGTTAAGCGAAAATAGTAGTATAAGCATTTGTTATAATATGTAAAAAAGGATGTGTTAGATGAAGTGGTTAGCCTCTCGTGCTGTGACCCCGGTGGACATGGGGCTGTTGCTGGTTGTATTTGTAATCGGGGTCTTGCTGCCTTCGACCGCTTTTGCCGAACTGGAGCAGGCGGCCGTGATCACATCGATTTCGCATAGAAAACATTCCGCGGTCAAAGAGACGATTACCTTGACATTGACGGCCCGCATTATCCCGAAAATATTTACCATACAGGGAGACAACCCACGTCTGGTCCTCGATTTTCCCCAGTCTGATTATCAGGGAAAAAACGTCATTGCCCTGCCCGATAGTGGCGTGGCGGCGGCTATCCGAATAGGTTTTCATCAAACGCCGGTCAGGAAGACCAGAGTCGTTGTTGATTTGTCGAAAGATATGCCGGTGCACTATGACAGCGAGTATTTTGCGCAGGAAAACACGCTGGTCGTGACCCTCACCTCGGCAACCGCAGAGCCGCAACATACTGTCATTCCCAAGCCTTCGCTGCAAAGCCCAAAGGCGCTGCCGAGCCGGGAGGAAACTTCCGCCGGGCCGCTCGACGAAAAAAACGTCCCCCCTGTTTTTTCCGACAGGGAAGGAGCAGAGGAGCCAGCCGCAGAGGGTGTTACCGCCTCGGTACGGCCGACAATTCTTGAAATTTCCTTTGACGATTCTTCCGGCAAAGGGGAGATGGCCCTCTTTCGCTTGAATGATTTTTTCCCGCCCACCGTCTCGGCGATCGAAAAATCCTCGCCACGGGTTTTCTGTGATTTCATGGCAACGGATATAGGGCCGGAGGTTGATAAATTCATCGCGACGAATGGTCAATACATTGAGCGCATTCGCACCGTCAGGCTCCATGACCCGGAGCAGGTGCGCGTTGTCCTTGAACTCTCGCCCGACCGGGATTATGAATTACATCAGGTCTTTTTCAGAAATGACAACCTCTTTGTTTTGATTGTCAACGAGATGACTGCTGCAAAGTTGACCGGCCAATAATTGACACCAGGAAAAGAGCACTCATGGGAAGAGAGATGGTGCATTTCTGATATGGTGTAATTTACGGCATAAACTGCTGAGAATAACCAGGTGGGGGCTGTAATCGGAATGTCTTCTTCTCATCGCTGATGTGTACGTTTGCCAGCTTGATATGTATGTCTGTTCCGTAATCCAGTCCGGCGATGCTGATGTCCAGAGGCTGCCGGCACTCTCCCAGCGTCAGCCAGTCACCATAGAAAATTTCCGCGACCTTTTTGCCTCTGCCGTTTTCCAGAATGCGTTCGATAAAGACCTCTTTTTCCCGGTCCAGAAGCAGATGGGATACGCCAGACTGGTCCTTGTTCTGAAATGTCAGCCACACGCCTTTTCCATTCCGATCCTGGCGGATATCGGTTATTGCCTGACTCGGCAGGAGGTTTCTTCCGGTCAGCAGGGATCCCCAGTCGCTTTTGAGGAAATATGCGGGAATGTTATTGCGCAGACAAAAGGAACGAAGGCTTCCTGCCAGATAATCTTTTTGCAGAGTGTTAATCGCCTGAAAAGAGTTCTGATCCCCGACGATGACGAAAATCGGCTGGCCGAAGGGGTTGGTCATGACAAATCTATACAAGGAGGGCATAGAAAACTGCAGAAAGCCACGCAATGCTTTTTTTTCCAGAGGATTCTCGTAGATAAGGGCAAGATCCCCTTCCAGCGTCCCGCCACATCGTGTATCTCGGGCCACAAGAGCGTCGACCTGTTGGGTGACGGAGTCAACTGCAGCGTCGCCAAGTGGTTCCGTCCATGGTTTTCCTGCACAACCGGCAAGAAAAAGGGCGGCAAGCAGGAAGAGCAGGGTCTGCTGACACTGCACAAAGAGGAACGTATCACTTTTCCAGGGCATCGATTTTTTGTTGTATCTCTGCTTTGCTTTTCTCATCTTTAAACAGCTCATAGGCCTTTTGGTAAACCTCTCTTGCCTCCGGAAATCTCTTTAGAGAGCGGTAGACGTCGCCAAGGTGATCGTAGATGTTTGGGTCATCGGGTATCAGCTCCAAAGAACGTTCGAGTTCGCGGACTGCTTTTTGGAAATCCCCAAGGCGGAAATACACCCAGCCAAGGCTATCGATTATGAAACCGTTATCCGGTTTGAGGGTATTTGCCCGGAGAATGTATTCCAGTGCCTTTTTGAGATGCATGTTCTTGTCGGCCCAGGTGTAGCCGATATAGTTAAGTGCTTCGGCATGATCCGGCTGCAGTACCAGCACCTTTTCCATTATACCGATGGCCTGTTCATACATGCCGTTTTTCTCCAGCACCAGGCCATATTCAAAAAGCAGCTGATGATTGTCCGGGTAGAAATTGATCGCCGCTTCCATGAGGGTCATGGCTTTATTGTTCTCCCCTTTTGCCTGGTAAAGAGAAGACAGAAGGGCATAGAAAATCGGACTGCCGTTGGCTTTGGCCGCGGTGTGTGTCTGCAGAAGCTTGATCGCTTCATCGATGTTGCCCAGTGTCTGGTAGATGCGGGTCTGCAGATACACAGCCTCTTCAAGTTCATCGCTGCTGCTTTTAATGTGCCCGAGATGAGTGAGGCTGGTGGCATAATCTTTTTCCTGGTAGGCGAGCAAGGCGAGCAAATAGCGCGCTTCGGAATTGTCCTCTTCCTTGATGATTTTGCTGAGCACTTTTTTTGCCTCGCTCTCTTCATTCTGCCGCAACAGCACCTTGGCGATGATGAGATCGATATGTGTCGGGTTTTCACTGTACAGGCGAGCATTGTACAACGCTTCGAGGGCCTCCACGTTTTGCTCCAGGTCAAGAAGGGTTTGAATTCGGCTGAGTGCGGCCCGTTCATCAAACGGGTCCTCATCAGTTATTGTCGTGTAGATGCGCAGGGCGTCACTGTACATTTCCTGGTCGCCGTAGAAAAAGCCGATTTCAAAGGCCAATTCTTTTGACCAGTTTAGGGACAGGGCCTTTTCGTATTCCTTCGCCGCATCCTGAAATTTTTCCATCTGTTTGAGCAGTCTGGCATAGGACAGGTGGGTAAAATAAGAATCAACGTCGTTGGCCAGCAGTTTTCTGAATATTTCCTCGGCCTGTTGGTATCGCTCCAAATGGCTGTAGAGAAGGGCAAGACGCAGGTGGACGCCTTCATTGTCCGGTTCTCTGTCAAGTACCTGGTTATACAGCTCCAGAGCTTCTTCGATGTTGTCCTGTTGAATATACAGACTTGCCAGAAGCAGCCGATAGGTGTTGCTGTCGGGATGGTCCTCTATGGCCTGGGCGAGCCAGTCGGCCGCTTTGGCAAACTCGCCCATTTTAAGGAGGAGCAGGGGGATTTTCTCTTTTATATATGCGGCTTCCTGGTCGCAGATCAAAGCCTTCTCGTAGGCCTCGAGTGCTTCGGCATACTGTTCATGGAATTCGGCGTGGGTTCCCCAGAGAAAATAAAAATACGCACAGGACAGATCGACCTGATCTTCTGCGACTGCCGTCACTGGGGCAGGGGCAGGGGGCGTCTGATCTGCGGCCGGCTGGGCAACCGGACAGGAGCTGAGCAGGAGGCAGCAGCAGAGAGCACTGAGAAGATGCGAGCAGAAGGCCATAACTTAAACCTGATCAGTTGATAATACAGGGAGAAGAGGGCGAACATACTCTATGACCAGGCGGTGCACCGCGGCAATCGACCCCCGGGCGTCAATCGGTCGGATATAGGGTCGTTTGATGCTGGAAAAGATAGCGGCAACGCGAGCAAGATTGTCCCTTTGCTCGAAATCGTTCAGCACGTCGCCGCGCCCAAAGGTGATTCTGTCCAGGCCGGTGTCGAGGGGCACCTGGAAAAGCAGGGCCAGATCCGGCTCGGGGGCAAAGCGGTTCAGTTCGAGGATGTGTTCCGGGTCAAATCCCCTGGCCCCCTGGTAGGCAACGGTGGAGAGAAAATAACGATCGCAGAGAATAACTTTTCCCTGCTCCAGGGCCGGTGCCAGAACCTTCTGTACATGCTCCCGACGATCGGCTAAAAACAGCTCCAGCTCTTCTTCACGGCTGTAGTGATTCCGGTCCATATACAGGGAACGTATCTTCTGTCCATAGCGTCCCTCGGTTGGTTCTCGGGTGGTGAGGATCGCATAGCCTTCGTCCTGCAGGTAATGACCGAGCAGCTGCAGCTGGGTTGACTTCCCTGTGCCGTCGGTGCCTTCAAATACGATCAATCTCCCTCGTCTGACCAGGTTGCTCATAGTGTCATCTTTTGACCATGGTAGATGGATCGGTTGCGGCTTATAGCTGCGGCGAGTCGTACTGCTTCGTCAAGACTGTGGTGGTCGGCAAGGCCTTTCCCGGCAACATCATAAGCGGTGCCGTGATCAACGGAGGTACGGACAAGAGGCAAGCCGAGGGTGATGTTGACGCCATCGGCAAAATGGAGCAGTTTAAAAGGAATAAGTCCCTGGTCGTGATACATGCAGACCACCGCATCAAATGCCCCGGAGGCGGCTTTGAAAAACACCGTATCGGCTGGATAAGGGCCAAAGACGTTGATATTGTCTGCTCGGGCCTGTTCCACCGCCGGTCCGATGATCTGCACTTCTTCGTCACCGAACAGTTTGTCCTCGCCGCCATGGGGGTTGAGTCCGGCGACGGCGATCCTCGGGGCTTTGATGGCAAAGTCAATCCTCAGCGCCTGGTGCGTCATACGGATCATGCGGGAAACCGCTTCGATGGTGAGAAGTGAAGCCACCTCACGAAGCGGACAGTGAATGGTGACCAGGGTGACGCGGAGTTTGCTGCCGGCCAGCATCATGGCGTAGTTGGACGTATTGGTAAGACTCGCCAGCATTTCTGTGTGACCGGGAAAATGGTATCCCGCATCATTGAGGGAGCGTTTGGAAATGGGACACGTCGCTATCCCCTGTATGAATCCCCGCTGCGCCAGTTGTACCCCCGCCTCAATGTAATGGGCCATAGCACCACCGGTGGCGTCATTGGGGTGTCCCCATTGAATATCTTCCGGGCGAAGTGCGGAAAGTTGCACGACGGGGATACCCTGCTCAGGCAAAGGGGTACCTGGCGTCCATGGCACGCAGGGGGCAGGTAACCGGAGGTCTGCCCCGCATTTTTCAAGAACCTTTTGGTCTCCGAGAACAACTGTCTGCAGCCCGGAGGAATTGTGGTTCCCGGCAAAACAGCGAAGAATAATTTCAGGGCCGATCCCGGCAGGACAACCCATGGTAATACCTATTGTAGTCATAAGCAATTAGTATACCGCGAAAAAATAATTAAGCAAGGCAGTCAAGAATGGCAAGGGACAGATTTCTTGTGTATGTAACCACCATAGCCCTCGGTCAGAGAAGATCAGGGGTAACTTATTAAATCAACGCTCTTCATGGATTCTACAATAAGCAGCCGAGCAGTTATTCGCAAAGATCAAATGCGTTGTTGATATGATCGATCTGCTGCCGGTTGGCCTCTCCACCGAGCACGGAAATCACGTCAAATCTGGCCGGGACATCGAAGAGCTGCTGTTCCGCCAGGTACCATTGTGCGGCTCGAGTGATCTGGCGCTGCTTTCTTATGGTAACCGCTGCAGCGGGAGAACCATAGCCGAGACCGGATCTTGTTTTGACCTCAATAAAAACAAGATATGCACCATCTCTGGCAATGATATCTATTTCGCCGATTTTGCAGCGATAGTTTTTGATGAGTATTGTATAACCATTTTTCTCAAGGTATCTGACCACTGTTTTCTCACCGCTTTGGCCGAGGCGCTGGCGACTATTCAACATATTCTCTGACTCCCCGGAAAGTTTTGCGATGGATTGGGCAGATGCCGTTTGTTTCTATGGCCAGGCGATGGGTGCGAGTAGGGTAGCCTTTGTTTTGCTGGAAATTGTAGGCAGGAAATTGCTGGTGGTATTTGACCATGATATGGTCTCGGGTAATTTTTGCCAGGATGCTTGCTGCGGCAATGGAGCTGCTTTTCGATTCTCCTTTTACCAGCGCAGCCTGGGCCGTGGGCAGGGGCAGGGTAAATTTGCCGTCGACGAGAATGAAATCGGGAACCACCCCTTTGAGGTTGTTCACCGCCCGTTTCATAGCCAGCAGGGAGGCCTGCAGAATATTTATTTCGTCTATTTTTTGTTCGGAAACAATACCAATAGCAAAAGCGGCACCAATTTCCTGCAGACGGGTGCTCAGTTCGAGTCTTTTCCGATGGGTGAGGATTTTTGAATCGACAAAAGAGGAGTGGTCACAGTGGGCGGGCAAGATAACACAGGCAGCAACAACCGGCCCGGCCAGCGGTCCACGACCGGCTTCGTCGCACCCGGCAACAGAGAAAAAACCCTTTTTATGCAGGTATCGCTCAAACCTGAAATTATCCTCGTTGCCGATGAGTTCGGGAAAAAGGATGGTCATCGGAGCAGGATCTTTTGTCTGTGCGTGTCCGGTTCTGACTGCAGGCCGACAGCCAAGTCAGAACCGGGATGATACCTCGCGGTACCCTTAACGCGACAGTCCGCGTTCACGGATACGTGCAGCTTTCCCGGTGAGGTTGCGCAGGTAATAGAGACGAGCCCGACGAACACGGCCCCGGGTGATGACGTCAATTTGTTCGATGCGTGGATTGTGATAAGAAAAAGTCTTTTCCACCCCGACGCCATGGGAAATTTTCCGCACGGTGTAGGTGGCATCCATTGTCCCGTTCTTTCTCTTGATAACCACTCCTTGAAACATCTGCACCCGCTCTTTACCGCCTTCAATGATGCGGATATGTACTTTTACTGTGTCGCCGGGTCGGAAATCGGGGTGGTCTTGTCGTAATTGTTCCTGGTTGATTCTGTCAATAATTATGCTCATGGCGTCTTCTATAGGTTGAAGTATAGGTTGAAGTATAGGTAGGATTCAATCCTGTTTTTGACTAAATACGATTGCTGGCTTCTTTACTTATATACTCTCAGGCGCCGAGCAGTCTGTCAATAATGATCGACGCGGCTGAACGAACCGAGAGGTGATTGTACTGTGTTCCTCCCTTGATCGGCGGGAGTGTTGCATCCGTTTCCTGGACTATTTCCGGGGCCAGGCCATGCGCTGTACCAAAAAGCAGCAACACCGGATATCCCTGGGCTATTCTCTGGCTAATTTCAACATAACTGACTGTGTTGTTCCGCAAAATCGCACTTGTTGCGACAATCAGTGGTCGCCTGCCGTATTGCTCTGCAAGGCGTGCAATGACCATTTCCAGGGAATCTGCAAGCTCGACGATAGCAAGCGCTTCTTTCCTGGCCGGGTTGTACGTTGCGCCGTGTCCTGTCTGCCAGTGGGCCAATAATTCCCTGACAAGTTGTTGCTGGTCCTTGTATGGCGTCGTTATGAAATAGTTGGCGACCCCATAGGTCTTTGCCGCCCTGGCTATGTCATGTATATCCAGATTGGTTACGGCGGAACCAATTACTTCATCACGCTTGTTCACTACGGGATGATGGATCAGGGCAATGTTAAGCGAGGTCATTTCCCTGTAGCTTCCTTTTGTTCCCGATAACAATGAGTTACCGCCTCAAAAAGGTTGTGTTTTTTCAACAGCCTTTCCTCTGCGGCGGTAAAAATTTCCTTGTGCAGCAAATCCGGCCGTCTTTCCAGGGTTCGTTTAACCGAGGAGATAAACCGGTATATCTCAATTTTTTCATGGTTGCCGGATAGCAGCTCTTCCGGCACCGGAAGTTCCTTGAACACCCGCGGTCTGGTATACTGCGGATGCTTCAGTAGATTTCTACTGAAGGTATCTTTTGCTGCTGAATCAGCGCAGCCGAGGACTCCGGGCAGCAGGCGGGTGATTGAATCAACAAGCACCATCGCCGCCAGTTCACCGCCGGTGAGGATAAAGTCACCGATGGATATTTCATCGTCCACATAACAGCTGCGGAATCGCTCGTCAACACCCTCGTACCGTCCGCAGACCAGAATGAGGTGTTTTTCTAAGGCGAGCTCCTCGGCAACTGTCTGATTATACCTGCGACCTTGCGGACTGAGCAGAATGACTCTCGATCCCTGGTCGTCCTTTTGTCTGCTCTCTACCGCCGCCGCCAGGGGTTCAGGCTTCATGACCATACCTTCGCCGCCACCAAAGGGCCGGTCATCGGTCATGGCATGCGGGCCGTCGGCAAAGCCTCTGAGATCAATAATATTGGTGCTGATCTGTCTATTAATCCGCGCCCTTCGGATGATGCCCTCTTGCAGAGGCGATTCGAGAAGGTCGGGGAAAATTGTTACAATGTCAAAGATCATGCAGGGAATTCTTTCACCTGGAGTCGCCTGTTTCATTATAGAGATCCAGCAAACCAGGTGGTGGGTCGACGATCAGTTCTTCATCTGTTTCTCTGACAATGATACTTTTGATAATCGGGATAAGAATTTCTTCCTTTCCCGATTTGACCACGAGAATATCCTGGGCGCCATTGTTGAACAGACTCTCCACGCGGCCGATGTTCCGGCCGTTCATGTCGCTGACCAGCTTGCCCTCGTAGCGGTACCAGTAATATTCGTCGCCAGCCGGCTCCGGAAGAAGGTCTTTGGCAAGAAGTACACCCCTGCCTTCAAGTTCCTCGGCCTGGTTTCGATTGGTAACCGACGCCAGTTTTACGATGGCCGTTTTCCCCTGGATCCTGAGATTTTCAACAGCAAGGGGGGGGGATATGGTTCCAGTTTTGCTGACCAGAACAAGCTCCTCGTACCCCAGAAAATTTTCAGGCTGACCGGAAAAAGAAAAAATTTTCACCTCCCCCCGCAAGCCCTGCGCCTTGGTTATTTTTCCCAAAAGCACATACCTGTCAGTGGGGTAAGGATATTCTTCGGTCATAACAACCAGTAGTTATTCAACAATCTCAAGTCGTGATCGTTTGTCATCCTTGGCCGCAACAGCGGCCAATATGGATCGCAGTGCCCTTGCCGTCCGTCCCTGTTTACCGATGACCTTGCCCAAGTCTTCCGCAGCAACAGCCAGTTCAATGGTCACATTATTCTCTTCGTCGGTTCGTGTGACTTTGACGGCCTCCGGTTGATCGACCAGGGATCTGGCGATACCGGCTATAAGTTTTTCCATCACTTTTCCATCACTATTCTATCACTATTGTGCGACAGATGACGACTTTTTGATCAGGCTCTGAACAGTTGTAGTCGGCAGGGCGCCTCTGCCCAACCATTCCTGCAATTTATCATTATTGATAATGATGGACGCAGGATCCTTGAGTGGATCATAGGTTCCAACTACATCTAAAAATTTGCCGTCACGTTTGCTTTCGCTGTCGGCGACAATTATACGATAGAAAGGTTTTTTCTTTCGGCCAAGTCGGGTCAATCGAATACGTACTGCCATTCCGGTATATCCTCCGGTTAATTGTGTAGGTTATTGCACTGGTCCTCTGAAAAAATGGTTTTCAGAGAGTAATTATTTTCTTTTCATGCCCTTGGGCACTTTTCTCCGCTTCACACCGGTAATAGCCCCCGGTTTGCCGCGAAATTTTTTCATCATCTTCAACATTTCCGAGTAGCTTTTCAGCACTCTATTGACATCACCAACAGCCGTGCCGGAGCCGGCAGCGATGCGTGCCCTTCTGCTGGTATTGATTATCTGATGATTTCTTCTTTCCTTGATGGTCATCGAACGGATAATTGCTTCCGTTTTGACCAGTTCTTTTTCATCCGGTTTCGGGGCATCTTTCAGCTGCCTGAGCTTATTGATACCTGGAACCATATCGAGGATCTTTTCAAGAGATCCCATCTTCTTGATCTGTTGAATCTGATCAAGAAAATCCTCCAGAGTGAATTGGTTTTTTCTTAATTTATCAGCGAGCTTGTCGGCCTCTTTTTTGTCGACAACCGCCTCGGCCTTTTCGATCAGGCTGAGCATGTCACCCATGCCGAGAATACGCGAGGCCACCCGCTCAGGGTGAAAGACCTCAAGATCTTCAAGCCCTTCGCCGACACCGACAAATTTAATCGGTTTGCCGGTGATATTCTTGATGGAAAGTGCTGCACCGCCCCGGGCGTCACCCTCCATTTTAGTAAGGACGATACCGGTGATTTCAAGGTCGCTGTTGAACTTGTCGGCAACCGTCACCGCATCCTGCCCGGTCATCGCATCGGCGACAAAGAGGATTTCCGAAAGAGGAATGGCTGCCTGAATCTGCTGCAGCTCACCCATCAACGCCTCATCGACATGCAGCCGTCCCGCTGTGTCGATGATGACCGTATCATAGTTATGCAGTGCGGCTTCGCTCATCGCCTGACGGCAGATGACGACGGGGTTCACATCGGCTGTCGACGGATGTACGGGAACGTCGAGTCGGGAACCGAGTACCTGAAGCTGTTCTATGGCTGCAGGGCGGTAAATATCCGCGGGAACAAGATAGGGTTTTCGCCCCTTGCCTTTCAGTAACTTAGCCAGCTTTCCGGCGGTAGTAGTTTTACCCGAGCCCTGAAGACCGGCCATCATAATGACGACGGGCTGTCGGCCATCGAGCTTGATCTGCTGGGTATTGCCACCGAGGAGATCGACCAGCTCTTCGTGGACAATTTTAATGATCTGCTGGCCTGGGGAGAGACTTTTCGAAACTTCCCGGCCTATGGCCTTTTCGGTGACGGCTGCAATAAAATTTTTAGCGACCTTGAAGTTGACATCCGCTTCCAGAAGGGCATTGCGTACCTCATGCATTGCCTCATCGATGTTCTCTTCAGAGAGTTTGCCATGGCCGCGGAGTTTCTTGAATACCCCTTCAAGCCTGTCTGTTAAGTTTTCAAACATAGTGTTTTATTGCAATCATATACAGTCCCAGTCACAGTCCCATTGTGCAGACAGCGTGGACAATCTTTCCCGGGTGCCGGGATGTATCAATTTTTTCCAATACCAATACGCCTGGTGCGTCTCACCAAGTGACGGTAAATATGCTCCGTCTCATGCGAGATATCGGTGGATTTCAAATCAAAAGAGCAGAAAAATACTTTGTATTTACGTCGATGTCAAGAAAGGAACGTGTGCTGACTGAAAAAATGGCTCCTTTTGCACCATATGCCGCACTGTCCTTTAATGCAGATCCCCGGGGAGCTGACTCACGATTCTCGGCTGAAAACCGTATCTCGGCAGATAAAAAAGGATGGACGGCCAGAACAATAAAACCAGGGCCATCCATAAATATCTTTTACCCTGATCGCCAAACGGTCGAGAAAAGATATCCTACACTACGATATTTGTCCTGTCAGGTCAATTGGCCCTGCAATCCGGCACTGTTTTTTGTGGGGAAAAACACTTTCGCCGCTCCCTTGTGCTCTCTCACGATGTGTCATAGGTTATGGAGAGTGTCGTATATTTTACCATGAGGATAACTATGAATGAAGCATTCGAGTGCCGGCTGGAAGAACACCGGATACTCTCCGAGCCCTTTTTTCTCCCCCAGGCAAATGAGATCGACATCGGTCTGGCGGCAAGTGCCAATCGTCTGCCCTTATTGCTCAAGGGTCCCACCGGTTGCGGCAAAACGAGATTTATGCAGTATCTGGCCTGGCGACTGAACAGCCCGCTGATCACCGTTTCCTGCCATGATGATCTTTCAACCTCCGATCTGGTTGGCCGCTATTTAGTGAAAAAAAATGAGGCCTTCTGGCAGGATGGCCCGCTTACGCTCGCCGTTCGCGCCGGGGCAATCTGCTATTTGGATGAGATAGTTGAGGCAAGAAAGGATACCACCGTCGTTATCCATCCGCTGACCGATGACCGACGGGAATTGCCGGTTGAAAAACTCGGTAAGCTCTACTCCGCGCCTCCGGAGTTTATGTTGGCTGTCTCCTATAATCCAGGCTACCAGAGCGTCCTGAAGGATCTGAAACCTTCTACCCGCCAACGCTTTGTCTCACTCAATTTCGACTATCCGCCGCCTGATCTGGAAAAAGAAATTGTCATGCGGGAGAGCGGTATTGATGAAAAACTTGCCATACAGATGGTAAAACTGGCGACGATGACCAGAAGTCTCAAAGATTCGGGACTCGCCGAGGGCGCGTCAACCAGGTTGATTATCCAGACCGTCAGGTTGATCAGCTCCGGCATAGACACCATCAGTGCCTGCAGGGCCGGAATGCTCCAGAGTCTGACCGATGACGGCGAGCTGCTGGCCGCCATGGATGAGATGATTTTTTCCCTTTTCTAGCGGAATGGTATGGATCTCTCCGAATATAAAAGGAGGTTTTACGCCAGTGTCCTGCCGTCCAGGCCGAATACCTGGGAGGTGGATGAGATTTTTGACCTGCTGGCCGAACTGGACGAGACGAGAATGGAGGCATTGTTAGGTCATGTCGGGGCGATATGGCCGGTGAGTCATAGTCTCTGTTTTGCCTATTTGACAAATGGTGCTCAGGCCCTGGAGCAATTTCCTGAGGAGATGCTCGGGGAATGGGTTCGGCAAATTCTCGCGTTGTACGAAAGAAAAGGTCTCCTTGGCGCCCGGCAGTTTATGGGCGATGTGGACAGATTTTTTCTTGGTCCGATGCGCGGTGTAGCCGGGGTGGCGTTCGAAGATATATCGTCACGGATGATTCATTATCTGCGTGGGATTTCAGGGCGTTCGTTTCAATTTGGCGTGGCGCAACTGCCATCCACTGATACCGCAACAATATTTTTGCCGGAGTTTCTTGATACTTTTCCGGACAAACAAAACAATATTTTTCTTTACAAACTTCTCATCAGTTTGCAGTGGCAGCAGGTTGAGTCGCGGATTTTTTCCCAAGGTGCCGCAATGGAGACCGATGTTCAGCAGCTGTTCGCGCGGTATCCGGAGAGGCAGTTGGCTGTCGATCTTTTTGCGGCGATCCGGTTAATTCAGACTTTTCGCTCTCTTGAGGCGGAGTTGCCTGGGCTTGTCCGCCAAGGACGGGAACTCTGTCTGAGCTTAATAAAAAAAATCGTTCCCGGAGGGAGAGAAAGAGAAAAAAGTACTGCTTTGCAGCATCTTTTAACTCAAGGGGTCGGTGTTCAGAACCCTGCGGATTCAACATCCTTGTCAACCACGCCTTGGTCAACACACCTGGCAAAGGATGGCGGAAAGAAAATTGTTGACGACCTCCACCATGCCGAAGCTTTTGATGTGCTCCCGCAACTCTATACCATGTTCTCCGGCCTGTCCGGTTCCTACCATTTGGGGCCTGCGGCCCTGCTGCTTGGCGAATTTGATTTTGCTCGGGCGGCGGAAACCATTCGGTTACGGCGTGAAGACGATAAAGAAAAATTTATCGCGATGCTTGCTGTTTTTCTCGAACAGCAAAAGCAACGGCAAAAGGAAGAGGATGGTGGCGGCAATGTCCCCGACAGCTCTCAGGAGAACCTTCTCCTGCTTATGCAGAAACCACAAAAAGAGAAAGACGCACCTCAACAGGACGCCATAGTCCTTGAAAATGAGGGCCTTGAAATTCCTGCGGAGCTTGCGGCTCTTATCAAGGAAATTGAGGATGATCTGGGCGTTCTCCCCGAAGCGTATGTCCAGGCTGCCGCCGGACAGGCCGGACGGGGCGTGCAGAGAAAGGAAAACGACAGTTCGGACGAAGATAATCGCTTCGCCCCACGGGATGGTCATAGATATGATGAATGGGATTATCGTCGGGCCGGTTATCGCAAGGACTGGTGTACCCTGACCGAAAAATCTCTTCAGCCGGTACGATCCGGTTTTGTTGCCGGAACCCTTGTCAAATATCAAGCGCAACTGAACAAACTCCGGCGACAGTTTGAAATGCTGCGGTCGAGAGACCGATTCGTCAGGAGACGTCGTCACGGGGACGATATCGATCTCGACGCCATGATCGAAGCTTTGGGCGATAGTTCGGCAGGTCTTTCTCCCTCGGATCGGCTCTTTGTCCAACTGTTACGCGACGAAAGAGATATTGCCGCCATGTTTCTCGTCGATATGTCCAATTCAACCGAAGGCTGGGTAGGGGTTGCGGTGAAGGAGTCACTCGTCCTTCTGGCTGAGGCCCTTGAGGTAGTCGGGGATCGCTACGGCATATATGGTTTTTCCGGCATGAGGCGATCCGGCAGTGAACTGTTTCATATAAAGCACCTCAATGAACCGTATGGACCTGAAGTGCAGGGACGGATCGCCGCCATCGGGCCAAAGGAATATACCCGCATGGGGCCGCCGATACGCCATTTGACAAAAATACTGCAGGAGACGCAGAGTACTGTCCGGCTGCTGGTGGTCATTTCCGATGGAAAACCTGAAGATTACGATGATTATAAGGGACAGTATGCCATAGAAGACACCAGAAAAGCGCTCCTCGAGGCACGAGGGTGCGGCGTGCATTCCTTTTGTATTACCATCGACAAAGCTGCCCATGACTACCTGATGCATATGTTCGGCAAGGGAAATTATATCTTTGTCAACGACGTGCTTTCCCTGCCGGCAAAAATGGCGGAAATGTACCGTCTGCTTACCAGTTGAGCGCCGCAGTTGCTGCTTTTTTTAGAAAAAAAAGTGAGCGAAGGTCAGGGAAAAACACGAATATATTCGTTAAAGTTTCTGCCAGGTGTCTCTCTGTAGTGTCTGCTGCTTCTCTTCCTTGCTGATTGCCTGGTAAAGAGATCGCTGTCTACCCGTTCTTTTTTTTAAAGGATGTCTTCTTGACTTCAATCGCCAGGCCATTCCGAAGATTCTCTAACAACAATTATCATTCGAATAGTATTTTCCCCGTTCTTCATATAGATGGGCTGACCGGTGAAAAATCGCCGCGGAACGCCTAGAGATAGTAGAATCATTCACATGTTTTTTCAGAGATTTTAAGATAATTAGGGGATCCTTACAAATGAATGACGAATGTGCGAATCAGTAGATTTTTATCTTGAGTAATGCTTGAATGTTTGATAAATAAAACTGATATACCATAAGGGTTAATTCCCAAATGGTGGTTTCAATTTCATTTTTTAATGTAATACCTTGTCGAGTTTACTTACACTGCCCAACTAAAATTAACTCAAAAAGGAGGTGACCGGAGAGCGAAAGTGAACAATGAACTGGCAATTCATTCTGTACCATTCAGTCACTCGTTATAAAATTAATTGGCATACATATCAAAGATTGGGCTGTTGTAAGAGCGAGTGGTTGACAATGTCACGATCACTATTTCAAAAGGAGATACAAATGTCGCAACAGAATCAATCAGTTCCGACTCAAGCTTGGATAACGGTTTTTGCCGGCATGGCGATAAACCTTTGTCTTGGTATTTTATACGCTTGGAGTATTTGGAAATCAGCACTTGTTAATGTTGATCAAGCCGGTCAGCCAATGACCGGTATCAATGAGGGCTGGGTTTATCTGAACAATGCCCAGGCTGCCACCCCTTTCTCCCTTTGCGTTATCATCTTTGCCCTTCTTATGATTCCTGGTGGACGTATTCAGGATAAAATCAGCCCGAAATTTGGTGCAACCCTCGGTGGCTTAACTCTTGCGGCAGGGTGTATACTCGCCGGCGTGATGAAGAGTTATACCGGCATTATCATCGGTTTTGGTGTTCTTGGCGGGATTGGTATGGGAATCGGCTATGCCGCTCCGACACCGGCAGCTCTGAAATGGTTTGGTCCGCATAAGCGTGGTTTGATTGCCGGCATCGTTGTCGGTGGTTATGGTGGCGCGGCCCTGTACATTGGTGCCCTTGGTTCGTGGCTTATTAAAAATTACGGTATCACGGGAAGCTTTGTCGGCTTGGGAACATTTTTTGCGGTTGTTGTTGTCATTGCCGGTCAGATGCTGAAGACACCGCCTGAAGGCTATAAGCCACCAACCCTTTCCGGTGGCAACCTGGCCACGGCCAACTCGACGATCACCAACTGGGAAGCGGCCGACGTCGTGAAAACCTGGCAATTTTATGCCTTGGTGGTCATGTTTATTCTCACCACCCAGTCCGGTCTGCTCATCATCGCCAATGCCAACGGTCTGATGATGAAAGCTGCACAAGGAATACCTTTCTTTGTTGCTAACGGCTGGCTTCTCGTCTCCTATGGCGGCCTGGTCAATGCGGCCGGCCGTGTCGGCACAGGCTTCTACTCGGATAAAATCGGAAGACTCAATGCCTACTGTCTCAACTGCGCAATTTCAGCAGTCTGCCTGTTTGCCCTGCCTTATATCATCGCCACCCAAAGCATCGGCCTTCTCTTCCTGGCCGTGGGAATTGCCTACTGGCAGTATGGTGGTGGTCTTGCTCTCATGCCATCCTTTGCTTCCGATTTCTTTGGACCGAAGAATCTGGGAATGAACTACGGCCTGATATTTATCGGTTGGGGGCTGGGCTTTTTTATGGCCAGATTGGGCGGTACCATTGAAGATATAACCGGCAGTCTGAATTATGCCTTCTACATCTCCGGTGCTTTGCTCGTTGCCGGTGTTATTCTCGCCCAGATGACCAGACGTCCAATGCACACGGATGAAGTGCGAGTTGAAAAAGCGGCAGCATAATTGAAATCTTTTTCTTGTGGTAAGGTGAGGTTGCATGCAAAATTGTTATTGCGTGCAACTGAAAACAATAAAGCCATGTACAAGGAGTGATTTACATGAGTGAAAAGAATGTTGTTGAAACTTCTGAAGCTGAAATCGCCGTTCACTGGCAAGAAGAAGCCTACTATCATGCGTCTCCGGATTTTATCGGACAGGCAAACCTTACTGATAGCTCAATTTTTGAGCGGTTTAAGTTGGAAAACTTTCCCGATTACTACACCGAGTTTGCCGAGTTGCTGACCTGGTATAAATATTGGGACGAAGTCCTTGATTCAAGTGATGCGCCTTGTTTTAAATGGTTCAAGGGCGGGAAAATAAACGCCAGTTATAACTGTATCGATCGGCATCTGGCCAAAAATAAGAACAAAACCGCTATTCATTTTGTCCCGGAGTTAGAAGAGGAAAGAGTCCAGCATATCACCTATCAGGAACTCTATGTCCGCGTCAATGAATTTGCCGCTCTTCTGCGTGATACGGCAGGATTGAAACGAGGTGACCGGGTGACGGTGCATATGCCGATGTCGGCGGAACTGCCCATCACCATGCTGGCCTGTGCTCGACTGGGCGTTATTCACTCTGTCGTGTTTGGTGGTTTTTCCTCCAGTGCCTGTGCCGACAGGGTTGTCGATTCAAATAGCCGGGTTCTGATTACCATGGACTCCTATTACCGTGCAGGTAAACTTTTGAACCATAAGGCTGTTGATGATGAAGCATGTGAACTGGCGGAAAAAGATGGCCAAAAAGTTGATAAGTTGCTTATCTGGCAGCGTTATCCCGGCAAGATGTCATCTGATTCACCACTTGTCGAAGGGCGTGATATTGTTATCAACAATGAGCTGAAAAAATATTACGGCGCGCGCGTAGAACCGGAAAAAATGCTGTCAGAGGAACCACTCTTCTTGATGTACACCAGCGGTACGACCGGCAAACCGAAAGGCGCCCAGCATGGTACCGGCGGATACCTGGCCTATGTTACGGCAATGTCGAAATACATTCAGGATATTCATCCCGAGGATGTCTACTGGTGTATGGCGGATATCGGCTGGATTACCGGACACTCGTTTATTGTCTATGGACCACTGGCACTCTGTGCTTCTTCAGTCATTTATGAAGGTGTCCCGACGTATCCGGATGCCGGACGTTCCTGGAGAATTGCCCAGGACCTCAATGTCAACATTTTCCATACCGCCCCAACCGCCATCCGGGCCTTGAGAAAAGTCGGACCGGATGAGCCGGCGAAGTATAATTTCCAATTTAAACACATGACCACCGTTGGCGAGCCGATTGAGCCGGAAGTATGGAAATGGTATGAAAAAGAAGTGGGTAAAGGGAAGGCGGTTATTGTTGACACCTACTGGCAGACAGAGACCGGTGGCTTCCTCTGCTCGACCGTACCAGGCCTGCAGCCGATGAAGCCGGGCAGTGCCGGGCCGGGTGTACCTGGAATTCATCCAATCATTTTCGATGAAAACGGCAAGTCCATTCCGGCCGGTGCCGGTAAGGCCGGGAATATCTGTATCCAGAATCCGTGGCCGGGCTGCTTCCAGACCATCTGGGGCAACAGGCAGCGATTTGTCGATACCTATTTCGGCATGTATAACAAAGATCCCAACAGTAAAGACTGGCGGGATTGGCCATACCTGACCGGTGACGCGGCGGTGTTGGCGGAGGATGGCTATATCCGAATTCTGGGCAGGATTGATGATGTTATCAACGTTTCCGGTCATCGCCTTGGCACCAAGGAAATTGAATCGGTATGTCTGACAGTTCCGGAGGTCGCGGAAGCGGCGGTTGTTCCGGTTAATCATGAAATAAAAGGGAAAGAGCCGGAGGTTTATGTTTCCTTGAAGCCGGGCTTTGAACCCTCATCGGAAATTCAGCAGAAAATTGCCGACGCCATCACTTTCCAGATCGGCAAGATTGCTAAATGTAAAAATGTCTGGATAGTGCCCGATATGCCAAAGACCCGCTCAGGCAAAATCATGAGAAGGGTACTTGGTGCTATCTCGAACAATGGAGATGTCGGTAATGTCATGACGCTGGCCAATCCTGAGATTGTCGAGCAGATTCAGCAGATGGTAAAGCAGGCAGGTAAGTAGTAAGGTAAGCAGCACAGTATCTCACACCCACCCACTTGTCGCTGCGAGATGGTGGGAGTCTTTATGGCTCCCACCATTTTTTTTCCCATTCTGAAAAATTTTACGGTACAGTACAGGGATGGATTTTTTGATTCACCAATTTATGCACACTCCGTAAAAGGGAAATTATGGCACCGGATTTTTATCTCCCCTATCTTGTCAATTATTCTCAGCCGGTAATAGAAGATATTGTTATATTTTGTGTAGCCATGCTGACGGCGATCATCGTCAGTGCCGAGGGTCAGGCATTCATTGCCACCCTGCTCGGGGATACCCGGATTGGCGCCAAGGATCGTTTCCATTTCAATGTTTTTATGCACATGAGTATTCTCGGCACGCTGAATTTTTTTATTGCCGGGTTTGGCTGGGCGAAAGAAATGGATATAGATACGAAGAGTTTTAAAAACCATCCACGGCTTTTTCTGGTGCTGAGTAGAATAGCCGGCCCCTTGGCGAACCTTCTGATGGCGAATATTGCCGCTAGCCTGTCCTGGATTCTCGACACCTATGGTTTTGAGGACAAGGTCTTTACCACAATCGTTGTTGTTAACGTTACCATGGCCGTTTACGGCCTGATCTTCATCCCGCCGCTTCCTGGTTCCGCATTGATTTTTGCCCTTATGCCGCGTGGTCTGTCTCTGGAAAAGATAAGCAAGGCGGCTCGCACCTTTGGTCCCTATCTTATCGTCGGCACATTTCTGCTGGTCAGGTTGAGCGGGTGGGAGGGGATCAGTTCTTTTTTCAACCCAATAGTCACCACTATTACATCTTTTATTCTGAACGCTTAAAGGTCACCTCTTTCTTCCTTTGTGCATGGCAGAAAGAGGGCTGATCCCGTTTAAACTCTGTCTCTATCTCAAGCCAGTTCATTAAAACGACAGCTGAGAACCAGATCACCGTCTTCATAGACCGTCTTTACCTTATACGGTAAGGTTCTGAATAGCTTGATCATTGGCTTGTTGGTCGGAAAGGTATAGGCGATCAGGCCACCGATCCCGTTTTCTCTCGCTACTGCGGCAAGTTTTTTAAGGAAAAAGGTGCCAAGTCCTTTCCCTTGATATTCTTCACTTACGGAAAATGCCACCTCGGCTAAATTTTCATTTTCCAGTTTCATGCATTCGGCGACGGCTACAACGCGACCAAAACCGAAATCCCCAACAACAGCCACCAGTGTCAGGTCATTGACATAATCAGTCTGGGAACGGCTTTCCATTTCCGATCTGGCAAAGATGGTCTTCTGGCAGAAAAATCTCGTCAGCACATCTTCTTTCGGCAGACTGTAGTAATGTTCCTGGATACGCCGCTCGTCAACCGGTTTCGAAGGCCTGATGGTGATTGTTTCCCCATCAATACTGAGCGTCTCCTCAAGCTGGATTGGGTAAACAGCTTTCGCCGCCTCGCCTAGACTTCTTTCCGCGCCAATCAGTCCACGCTCTTTGGCCGCCTGAAAAAGTTCATCCCTGAACTGCGGGTGAGCGAGGCTGATCATGGCAATGACCCGCTCCTGAATGCTCTTGCCGAACAGGTTGACGGAGCCGTATTCAGACACCACATAATGCACGTCGCCTCGGGGGACGACGACCACATATTCCTGGAGGTGCGGAACAATGTTCGATTGCAGTCCGTTTTCTGTCTCGGTGGTGGAAAAAATCATCAGAATGGATTTGCCGCCAGGTGAACGCCTGGCGCCTCGGACAAAGTCGGGAATACCGGAAACTCCGGCAAATCGAGTGGCGGCCGAGGCCTCGGCGGAAACCTGTCCCGTCAGATCCATCATCCGTGCCACATTCATCGAAACCATTCGGTTGTGCTGAGAAATGACGAAAGGATCGTTGACATAATCCGAAGGATGGAAGTCAATTGCCGGATTGTCATTGAGAAATTCGTACAGATTGTGACTGCCGATGGCCATTGACGCCACCATCTTTCCCTCGTTGATGCCTTTTTTCTTATTGTTGATGTTTCCCGTGGAGTAGAGATGCATGATATCATCGGTCAAAAACTGGGAATGGACGCCGAGGTCGGTCTTGTTTGAAAGAGCATGGACGGTCGCCTGGGAGGCTGCATCAAGACCAATTTGCAGGGTAGAGCCGTCTTCTATCAAGCGTGCAATATGGTTGCCGATCTGCGTAGCAGCCTCCGAGAATATTTTTGAAGGGGGTATCGCCAGCAGTTCTTCTTCATACTCGACAATGAGATCGACATCGTTGACATGGATGAAACTCTGACCCATGACTCTTGGCATCCGTGGGTTTACCTGGGCAATAACGAAATCAGCTGAACGGGCGGCGGCCATGGTGACATCGACGGAAATACCGAGGCTCATCCACCCGAAATCATCGGCGGGAGATACCTGGATCAAAGCTACGTTAAGCGGCATTTTTCGAGTGGTGAACAGGCCCGGTACATCGGACATATTCATCGGAGTGATGAAGCGCCGCTGCTTGGCAATAGATCCAGATTTAGTCGAGCCAAGATAAATAGAACGAATATTGAGGTTGGTATCCTTTGTTTTATCGGCGATGGCCGTAAGAGACGCTGTTTCACGACCAAGGAGGCGTACTATTTCCAAGCCGCTGAAGTTGTACGTTTTTTCAACGAGTACCTTGACAAGAGCCTGTGGCTC
Source organism: Desulfocastanea catecholica (assembly GCF_054657295.1). Lineage (NCBI taxonomy): Bacteria > Pseudomonadati > Thermodesulfobacteriota > Desulfobulbia > Desulfobulbales > Desulfobulbaceae > Desulfocastanea > Desulfocastanea catecholica. Next base: position 130,827 of record NZ_BAAHYZ010000005.1, on the reverse strand, counting down.
GCCGCAACCGGAACCTATAAATACCCGTTGACCTGATCGAATGCGTGTAATTGCCTCGGCTGGAGTTACTCTTTTTTCTAAATAGGTATCTGCCCAGTATTGGGTATTCGGCATGTTGTGCTCCTTTTGATCTTTGTAATATGTTGCTGTAAACCACCAAAAAGAGCACAAGAGTAACTTTGAATGCTCAACACTCCAATAGTCTTTGGTAGAACAAGCTCAGGTAAATGAAGGAAATTGAAACTAGAAGGTAATCTTAGCTTAGGCAAGATGCAAGTACAACCAATTCTCAAAATCTTAAAAAGGATATGATTTGGCGTAAGGTTTGGCGGGAAGTTAAAAAAAAAGCGGTACCCGAGAGAAATTCCTTTCGGGTACCGCTTTTCACGTTCGAGAAATCACTTTTCAATACGGTAAATCTTTTTCAACCAATCGATTGTGCGGCTTGATTTGCTGATCAGGCTCGTGGGGTGGACCTGATCAGGTGAAACTGGAGTCTGGTGTGTGGTTGCTTGCCGATATCTTCGACCGATGAATTATTTACCTCTTTTTATTGAATAGTTTTCGATCCGTAATGTGGTTTTGCTTAGCTGGCTGCTTCTGCTTTTTGCACCTGGGGGGCAGGCTTTGCCTCGATCCATGGTTTACCGACAGGGAGTACATCCCGTCCAAATACCTGCAGGAAGATAACGTGAGCCATCATGTACCAGGCGTTCAAGGCACAGAGAATGAGGACGTAGGCGGCAACCTTGGTCATCGCCGGATAGCCGAAGTGGGCTAAATCGAGTAAAATAAATCCGGCAACAAGCAGGGTGAAGGTGGAGGCCATTGCTCCGTGGATTTTCATCGCACCGACCCACAAAATCATCGTGTAGAGGGTCCAAACAACAAGGAACCAGCCAAGGTCGGTTCCACTGGACTTGTAAATATCAAATTTGTTGAAGAGCAGGATGATACAGAGGGCAATCCAGAAGGCGCCGTATGAACAAAAGGCGCTGTAGCCGAAGTTGTTCCCTGCCTTAAATTCCTGCAATCCGGCCATGAGCTGGGCGAATCCGCCAAAAATGATGCCGCAGGCGATGACCGGACCCAGGCCGCATAAGCCCAGATTGTGAATCTGCAGAATAAAGGTGGTCAGACCGAAGCCTGCCAATCCTACAACTGCCGGGTTTCCCATCGGGGGTGAAGTGCTTGCCATGATTTTACTCCTCCATACAATTTTTAATGTTGGTAAAACCTCTTGCCTCTTGTACAACATGCATATCAAAGCAAACAGCATGCCACTTGCTAAAAATGTATAATATAACGCAGTATTAGCCAGATGTGTGAAATGCGTAACAAATGAAGGGCTACAAAAAAAGTTGTAAGGATCGGGCTCGTAACCGTGCAACACCGCTATTCGCCTCTTTTCGCGAGTAACAATTTTGGTTGTGGCTACAAGAAAAGTTGTAGGGCTGTTGCCTATTCCAGGTTTTTTAATCTTTTACTGAGGGCCTGTTGCGAAATACCAAGCAGAGATGCGGCGGTAGATTGATTGTTTCCCGCCCGGTGCATTGCCTCCTCCACCAGCAGGCGGGTCGCTTGTTTTATGGTGGGCAAAGGGTCGGCGAAGGTAATGGGAATGCCTGCGTTCCGGTCACCTGTGTGGTGGTGTACTCCCTCGAGTTGTGCCGCTCTGGAGATGTGGTTACGGAAGACGGTGAGGGGGAGAATGCCATTGCTGTTCTGGGCAATAGCGTCGAAAACCATAGCCTGCAGTTCGCGTATGTTTCCTGGAAAAGTGTATGCCTCAAGCAGAGGCAACAGTTCCTGCGGTATCCTTGGCGTTTTCTTTTTCAGGGTCAGGGAGGCGCATTCGGCAAAGTGGTCGACGAGGATCCCGAGGTCTTCCTTACGTTCCCTCAGTGGCGGCAGGATAATTCGGTGGGTTCGAAGTCGGTAGTGCAGGTCCTGGCGAAAGAGTTCCTTTTGCTGCAGGTTCCACAGGTCGACGTGGGTCGAGGCGATGATACGGGCAGTGCTGAAACGATTGGTGTCCTGGCCGAGCGGCATGTATTCCTTTTCCTGAAGAAGACGGAGCAATTTGACCTGCGAGCTTGCACTCAAGTCGCCGATTTCATCTAGAAAGAGGGTGCCGTTCGCGGCCCGTTCGATAAGACCTGGACGATGGGAATCCGCACCGGTGAAGGCGCCTTTTACATGGCCGAAGAGGGTGTCGGAGAAGACATTATCATCAAGACCGGCCACATTGATCGCGACAAATTCACCGGTATTGCCGCTCAACTGGTGAATGGCCCTGGCGATCAATTCCTTGCCCGTTCCGGTTTCCCCCCGGATAAGCACCGGTTCCGAGGTCTGGGCTGTCGACTCGACATACTTGAACAGGAGCAGCATCTTCGGCGAGTTGGTGATGATGCTCTTGAAGGCTTCGGGATGTTTCAGGCTGCTGTCCGGCAGCTGTTCTTTCAAGGTGAGATTTTCCTGCCGAAGTGCGCCGTATTGCAGGCTTTTCTTGACTGCAGCAATAAGGCGGTTTTCGTCAACGGGTTTGACGATGTAGTCGAAGGCGCCTGATTTCATGCATTCCACCGCCGTTTCAGCGTCAATGCGGCCGGTAATGATGATGACTGGAATATGATGATTCTGGTTGGTTATCTGGTCGAGAATTGCCTCGCCATCGACGTGGGGCATGTTCAGGTCCAACAGGACGATACTCGGGGATCGCTGCTTGATGATGGCCATGGCTTGCCTGCTGTCTGAACATGTCAGGATATTATTCATCCCGGCCAGCTGGAGGATGGTGTCAACAGAAAGAAGGATGGACTCTTCGTCGTCGATTACCAGAATTGGATCTGCTGGGTACGGTCTCCGGCTCATATCATTCTCCCGGTCACTTCGTCCGAACTGTATCGCGGCAAGAGAATTGTCGCTGTGGTTCCTCTGTGCACCTCGGAGCTGAAATCCAGCCAGCCGCCGTGATTACGTACAATTGTATCCGAGATGGACAGCCCAAGCCCGGTTCCGCTGCTGTCGCGTTTGGTGGTAAAAAACGGATCCTTTATGCGGGCAAGTACATCTGCGCTCATGCCTTCGCCTGAATCACGGACTTCCAGAAAAATTTCTTCCGATTCTTCAATATAGGCGGTCGTGACACAGATGGTCTGGCTGTTGTCGGTGAGCGCCTGGCAGGCATTAACCAGCAAATTGATGACCACCTGGCCCAGTCGCTGGCTATTACCCTGTATGGTCGGCAGATTTTCAGCATACACTACCTCGAAATTGCTGGTGGCTTTTTTGATGAGGCTGGAGATCAGGCCGACTGCTTTTTCTACCACCTGATTGAGGTTGACTGTTTCTCTATGATCAGAAGGCTTTTGACCGGAGAAATCTTTCAGGTCGCCGACGATCCGTTTTACCCGCTCTACCCCTTCCTGGGAATAAAGAAGCAGGCGGGGCATTCTCTCCCGTAATTGTGGGTACTCCATGGTGCCTACTTCCAGATCGCCGTTCAATTCATAGTGTTTGTCGAGAATCGGCTGCACGGCCCGCCACAACTTGTCAAAAACCTGAATGTTGAGCATCACTGAGGCGATTGGATTGTTGATCTCGTGGGCCACACCGGAAACCAGGGTGCCAAGTGATATCATCTTGTCCGTCTGCATAAGCTGTTCCTGCTGCATTTTTGTCTGGGCTTCTATTTTTTTCTTTTCGGTGATATCCCTGGCGGTCATTAAAAAGGTTGAAAATTGCTCTGCCGTTTCCAATTTTGCAAAAGTAGCTTCAACAATAATTGTCCGGGAATTTTTCAACAAAAAGGTCGTTTCCAGCAGATAGTCATCCGGTTCATCGTTGTTTATCTGCAGTATTTTCGCCTTGAAAGCTTCCTGCTGTTCGGATGGAATCATGTCGGTGATGGTCATATGCATCATTTCCGAAAGTGCATAGCCGCTTATTCTTTTCCAGGCCGTGTTGGCATAGCTGATGTTCAGGTTGGAGTCGAAAAGCAGGATTATTTCCCTGGCGGTTTCAGCCAGGAGCCGATATTTGTTTTCACTTTTTCGTAAAGATTCTTCTATTTCAAGACGATGGCTTTCCCCAGAGGCCCCCTGCCAGACGATATACACCGAAAGGAGAGCAATGAGTGCAAGGATTCCCAGGAAGATGTAGGTCATGCGCTCGGTTATCCTGGCTATCTGGGCTCGCACGTCTTCGACATACACCCCCGTTCCCACTATCCAGTGCCATGGCCGGTATTCCTCGACAAAAGAGATCTTGGAAAAAATTCTGGTCGGTTCATCCTGCCATTGCCAGTGATAGTTGACGTATCCGCCTCCCGTTGCCTTTACCGTTTCCAGAAAGGCCTGAAAAAGTTTTTTACCGGCTGGGTCCTTGGTATCGGTCACATCTTTGCCTTCAAGATCAGGGCGATATGGGTGCATGATCATTGTCGGATGGGTGTCGTTGATCCAGAAATAGTCCTTTCCTTCGGGGCCGTAGCGAAGACTTCGTAAATGGGCAATTGCCTGTTTCTGCGCATCCTCAACGGTGATGGATTTTTTTTCGGCAAGCCCGGCATAGTAGCGGATGGAACTCATCGCCGATTCGCTCAGGGCGTGAATCATTTCCCTTTTCCGATCCATGAGGTGGGCTTCGACTTTCGGCAGGATGTAGCCGAAAAATGTGCCGATAAATAAAAACATCGACAGCAGGACCGGCATGAAAATTTTTGCAGGAACGACATCTGGCAAGAATGATTTTGTTGCGTTTTTCATTTCTATCTCAATTGAATGGAGAAGATAACCCGCCAAGAATAATAGCAGAACGATATTCCGCAATGAAATAATTGAGATTGTACCAATTTAAGCCCTGGCACACTTCCCTTGGTTGTGAATGTATCGGTAAATTGGTGGTACATACGTAAGAACCTCAAAAAAACAATCCCTTAATATGTGAATATTTGTTTGGAAGAAATGCAGGTGCAGACTGTCCATTGATAAAATTAATTGAAGATGTCGATAAAGTCAATTTGAGATGAAGATGTAAAGGTAACAATGTTCTGTTTGCTTGAAGTCGTTTGTTTGCATATGTATTAAAATAACATGATAACAGTATCATAATACTATTACACCATGATAACAACGTCCTTTTTACTTTCCAATAGGGGAAAAAAAATTGCATTTTTTTGTGTGGGCAATTAAGCATTTAAGCTATTGTAAATAAAGTATAATATATTAACTAAATTTAAATCTTGCTTGGCAGATGTGTAACAATGTTTGATTTATCCCTTGAACAATGATGTGCTATGCAGTATAAAATTGAGGTGAGACTGGTGGGTGGATTAAAATTCAGACCAAAAGGAGCCATTATGGGTAAGTTTGACGAGGTGTTTCAACGGAGTGTGGAAAATCCCGAGAAGTTCTGGGCAGAAGCTGCAAAAGACATCACGTGGTACAAAGAACCCGAAAAGGTGTTAGACGACTCAAATCCCCCGTTCTATAAGTGGTTTGCCGGCGGGAAGATGAACACCTGTTATAATGCGGTTGATCGTCATGTGGAAAATGGTCGAGCTGATCAAACCGCAATCATATACGACAGTCCTGTAACGAACACCATTAAGAAGATCACGTATAAAGAATTGCAAACCAGAGTTGCTGCTTTTGCCGGTGGCCTGGCCAGTCTCGGTGTTGCAAAAGGAGATACGGTCGTTATTTATATGCCGATGATTCCTGAAGCCGCAGTGGCTATGCTTGCATGTGCCAGGCTGGGCGCGGTGCATTCGGTTGTTTTTGGTGGTTTCGCTCCCCATGAGCTGGCAATCAGAATTGATCATGCCCAACCAAAGGTGCTGATTACCGCATCCGGCGCTATCGAAGGAAAGAAAACTCTTGAGTATAAACCGCTGGTAGACAGTGCCATTAAACAATCCACCCACGAAGTTGAAAAAGTCATTCTGTTTCAACGCGATATCGTCAAATCAACGATGATCGAAGGGCGTGATATTGATTGGCAGGAACTGGTGAGCAAAAGCACGCCGGTAGGGTGTACTGAAGTTGATGCAACCGATCCGTTGTACATCCTCTATACATCCGGTACGACCGGCATGCCGAAAGGGGTGCTGAGGGATAACGGCGGCCATGCGGTTGCACTGTATTGGACCATGAAAAACCTCTATGATATCAATCCTGGCGAGGTCTGGTGGTCAGCGTCGGATGTCGGCTGGGTCGTTGGACACTCCTATATCGTTTACGCGCCGCTGCTGCAGGGATCGACCACGGTTTTCTATGAAGGCAAACCCGTTGGCACTCCGGACGCCGGTGCTTTCTGGCGAGTTATCTCCGAGCATAAAGTAAAAACTCTTTTTACTGCCCCGACTGCTTTTCGGGCAATTAAAAAGGAAGACCCCAACGGAGATTTCATTAAAAAATATGATATTTCCTGTTTTAAGTGTCTCTATCTCGCCGGTGAGCGAACAGATCCTGATACCCTGCACTGGGCCGAGGATATGATTGGTGTGCCGGTTATCGACCACTGGTGGCAGACGGAAACCGGCTGGGCAATTGTTGGTAATTGCCGCGGCATAGAAGAACTTCCGGTGAAAGAAGGGTCGCCAACGAAGGCCCTGCCGGGCTATGATGTTCGGGTTGTCGACGACGAAGGGGTAGAGCTTCCTCGCGGAACAGAGGGCAATATCGTCTGTAAATTGCCGCTTCCTCCTGGAACCTTGACCACCCTTTGGCGTAATGACGAGCGTTTCGTCAAGTCCTATATGACGAAGTTCCCAGGCTATTACGAGACCAGTGATGGTGGATACATCGACGAAGACGGGTATGTCTATGTCATGGGACGTATGGATGATGTTATCAATATTGCCGGACATCGTCTGTCCACCGGTGCGATGGAAGAAATTATCTCCAACCATCCGGATGTTGCCGAATGTGCTGTTTTCGGTGCTGATGATCAGATGAAAGGTCAGCTGCCCGTCGGTTTCTTTGTCGTTAAGGCCGGGGTTACCCGGGATGGCAATGAAATCAAAGACGAGCTGGTGAAAATGGTGCGTGAGAGCATCGGTCCGATCGCCTGTTTCCGTGATGCCCATCAGGTCGCCCGTTTGCCGAAGACCAGATCGGGCAAGATTTTACGCGGAACCATGCGCGCTATCGCCAACAATAAGGATTACAAGGTGCCGTCAACCATCGACGATCCGACAATTCTTAATGAAATCACCGAAACCCTGACCAAAATGGGGTATGTGAAGAAGTAGCAAGAGTATGAGTCGGCAGCTGTCCTTTTTTTTGGGCAGCTGCCTTTTTTTTAACCTGACGGGCTGGAAAACATCCTGCTCCAATTCTTAGGACAAGAGTTTATGAAGATCCATGAATACCAGGCGAAAGAGCTTTTTCGCAAGTATAAGGTGCCGACTCCGGAAGGCGGTGTAAGTAATACGGTACAAGGTATTGAAGAGGTTGCCGCAAATCTTGGTCTGCCTGTTGCCGTCAAGGCTCAGATCCACGCTGGTGGGCGGGGTAAAGGGGGTGGCGTAAAGATCGCTAAAACCAGTGAAGAAGTGACGCAGGCCGCCAAGACGATTCTCGGTATGACCCTGGTTACCAAGCAGACCGGTCCTGAGGGACGTGTTGTGCAGACGGTACTGATCGAAAAAGGGGTAGCTATTAAAAAAGAGCTCTATCTCTCGATCATTCCTGATCGCAGCACTGCTACCATCACCATCGTCGCAAGCCAGGACGGCGGAATGGATATTGAAGAGGTTGCTGAAAAAACGCCTGAGCGGATCATCAAGGTTCCGGTCAATCCGGTGACAGGCATCCAGGGCTATCATTTGCGGCGGGTTATGTTCGGCCTGGAACTCGACAAGGTGCTGATGAAAGAATTTGGCGCCATTCTGAAAAATCTTTACAATCTGTTTGTCGATTACGATTGTTCCATGGTGGAAATCAATCCTCTTATCGTCACCGAGGATAACGCAATTATTGCTCTCGATGCCAAGGTTGATATCGATTCCAATGCCTTATACCGCCATCCGGACGTGCTGGCCATGCATGATCCCAATGAGGACGACGCCGCCGAAGCGGAAGCGGCGAAATATAACCTCAACTATATCAATCTCGATGGGAATGTCGGCAACATGGTCAATGGTGCCGGTCTCGCCATGGCAACAATGGATATCATCAAGCAGGCCGGTGCGGAGCCGGCAAACTTCCTTGATGTAGGTGGTGGCGCCAATGCCGAAATGGTCGAAAATGGCTTTCGCATTATTCTCAGTGATAAAAAGGTCAAAGGTATTCTGATAAATATCTTTGGTGGCATACTTCGCTGCGATGTCCTGGCGCAGGGTGTGGTGCAGGCGGCGAAAAAAATTAACCTGTCGGTGCCCGTTGTTGTCCGGATGGAAGGAACCAATGTTGAGGAAGGCCGCCGAATACTCAGCGAATCCGGTTTAAAGTTAATCAATGCCACGGACCTGGCTGATGCAGCCGGTAAAGTTGCCGAACTTGTCGCTTGATTGAGAGGCGGACGCGCCAATCAGACCATCTGCCGAGACCCCAGTAAAAGACACATTAACCAACACGAAGAGGAAAATAAGGGAACAAGGACGAGCTTCTTTTTTCTCCATTGGGAGTTTTATTTTCTTTTTGTGTTCCAGGCTGGTCTGTAGACAGAATAAATAGCACATCAAATACTGTGTTATTTCAATAAAATAATTTTGATGTGCCGTTGATGGGGCGGGGGACGACAGGTTTGTCGCCTGACTCTGAAAAGGTGTATGTTTAATTATACTTGCAAAGGAAAAAAATGAGCATTCTAGTTAATTCCGAAACACGAGTCCTTGTTCAGGGTATTACCGGCAAGGAAGGGCAATTCCATACCCAGCAGTGTATCGCGTATGGCACAAAAGTGGTCGCAGGAGTGACCCCGGGAAAAGGCGGTCAGAAAATGGATTCGGTGCCGGTTTTCAATACGGTGCAGGAAGCCAGGGACAAGACTGGAGCTAATGCCTCGATGATTCTGGTTCCTCCCCCGTTTGCCGCCGATGCAATTCTTGAAGCTATTGACGCCGGCATCGAGCTGATCGTTTGCATAACCGAAGGTGTGCCGGTGATGGATATGCTGAAGGTAAAGAATTACCTGGCCATGAAAAAATCCAGACTGATCGGGCCGAACTGTCCAGGTATCATTACTCCCGGGGAGTGCAAGATAGGCATCATGCCTGGTGCTATTCATAAGCCGGGAGGACCGGTTGGGGTCGTCTCCCGTTCCGGAACGCTCACCTACGAGGTGGTGCATCAGCTGACGCAGGTCGGACTCGGGCAGACCACCTGTGTTGGTATCGGTGGTGATCCGGTAAACGGCACCGGCTTTCTTGATTGCCTCGAGGCCTTCAATGCAGATCCTGAGACCAAGGCGGTAGTCATGGTCGGCGAGATCGGCGGTAATGCGGAAGAAGTCGCCTCTGCCTGGATCAAGGCCAATATGAAAAAGCCGGTTGTTGGATTTATCGCCGGTTTGACTGCTCCTCCGGGCAGACGTATGGGCCACGCAGGGGCTATTGTCAGCGGCGGACAGGGTACTGCCGAAGCCAAGATCAAGGCAATGCGGGAGTCCGGTATCCATGTCTGCGAAAATCTCGGATCTTTAGGCAAACTCTGTAAGGATGTTTTTTCCTGAGTATACGGCGGAGATTATATGGCGGATATGATGGTGACCTGCAAAGCGCACTGTGAATTTAGTTTCAAGGAGACACTATGAAGTTAAACGACCAACTCGACCATCTCAGGAAACTCAGGGCTGAGGCCCGACTGGGTGGTGGTCAGCAAAGAATAGATAAGCAGCATGAAAAAGGGGTTATGACCGCCAGGGAACGCATCGACCTTCTGCTGGATAAGGGATCGTTCGAAGAATTCGACATGTTCAAGGCCCACCGATGCAGGGAATTCGGTATGGAAAAACAGGTCTTTCCCGGAGACGGCGTGGTAACCGGGCATGGTACGATAGATGGTCGGATTGTCTATGTCTTTGCTCAGGATTTTACCGTGCTCGGTGGTTCACTCTCCGAGACATTTTCTGAGAAAATCTGCAAGGTCATGGATATGGCCATGAAAAATGGGGCGCCGGTTATTGGTCTGAACGATTCCGGCGGCGCGCGCATCCAGGAAGGCATTGAAAGTCTGGCCGGATATACGGAAATCTTTCAGCGCAATGTCATGGCCTCCGGGGTTGTGCCGCAACTTTCCGCGATATTTGGCCCTTGTGCCGGTGGCGCGGTCTATTCTCCAGCCCTGACCGACTTTATCGTCATGGTGCAAAACCAGTCGTACATGTTCCTCACCGGGCCAAAGGTGGTTAAAGCGGTGACCCATGAAGACGTCACCACAGAGGCCCTGGGTGGTGCGGCAATGCACGCCAGCAGAAGCGGCGTTTCCGATTATGCGGCAATGTCCGGTGCTGATGCCATTGAATATGTCAAAAAACTGCTGTCGTTTCTGCCGCAAAACAATATGGAAAGCCCGCCGATCGTACCGTCCGAGGATCCGGGAAATCGTCCGTCGATTGAGCTCAATTCAATTCTGCCGGAAAATACCAATGCCGCGTATGACATGAAGGAAGTCATTCTCCAGACAGTCGATAATCGTGATTTCCTCGAGGTTAAGGCCAGCTTTGCCCCGAACCTGATTGTAGGATTTGCCAGGTACAACGGCATGAGCGTCGGCATCGTCGCCAATCAACCGGCCCATCTGTCTGGGGTTCTGGATATCGATTCATCGGTAAAAGGCGCGCGATTTGTCCGCTTTTGTGATTGTTTTAATATTCCTGTTGTCACCTTCGTCGATGTACCGGGTTTTATGCCGGGAACCGCGCAGGAATATGGCGGGGTGATCAGGAACGGGGCGAAGATTCTCTATGCATATGCTGAAGCAACGATCCCCAAAGTAACTGTTATAACAAGAAAAGCGTATGGCGGCGCCTATTGCGTCATGTCTTCCAAGCATCTGCGTGGCGATATTAACTATGCCTGGCCGAGTGCGGAAATAGCGGTCATGGGCGCCAAAGGCGCGGTTGGTGTCTTATACGGCAGAGAGGCAAAGAATGCCGACAATCCTGCCGCCTATCTTGTTGAAAAGGAAAAAGAATATCAGGATTACGTCGCCAATCCCTATGTGGCCGCCCAGCGAGGGTATATCGATGATATTATAGAACCTTCCCTGACGAGAAGCAGAATTGTCCGGGCGCTTGAGTTGCTGCAGAATAAACGGGACACCAATCCGATGAAAAAACATGGCAATATACCCCTTTAACTGACCGCAATCCTTTTTGATCACAGACGAGGAGATTCACATGACAGTGAAAATATTTATAAAACGAAAGGTGCAGGAAACAGACATTATGACACTGACTCTCCTGCTGAAACGATTGCGCGCACTCACTTTAGAGCAGCCGGGCTATATCTCGGGGGAGACGCTCAACAGAATTGATAAGAAAGATGAGTGTATGGTGATCAGCACCTGGCGTTCCGTGGAAGATTGGAATGCATGGGTCAACAATCCCAAGCGTAACGAAATTCAGACGGAAATTGATAAGTTGCTCGGTCAGGAAACCGACTATGCAATGTATGGCGCATAGGGAAGTGTTGCGTGGTTGTAAGGCGGAATGCGTAAATCTTTTATGCCACCCCAAGGTACAGGCTCTTGAGCTGAAAGAGATGTCCTTAAGACAAAACAATCAGTGGGTGAAGGAATGGCAGATAAAAAAAAGAAATTGGCCGCTGCCCTGGCTGCCGTAAGTCTCTATCTGCAACAGGAAGAGGCGACGGCATATGAACAACAGGTGTCCTTGAGAGCAAACAAAGGTGCCGGGTTCAGTGCGTGGGGGCAAAGTGGTTATCAGGAAATGATGGCCATGCGGAGATTAATCCAACTAAGAGCGTTTACCCGCTTCTAGTAGAATCTATAGTTTAAAGATCAGTTGATAGGAGATAAAGGATGAGTGATCAAGTAAAGATGACCCCATTGAATTATTCCGAAGATCGGCCAATGGCAAAGAATCCTGTGAAAATAATGGATCTTTCCCTGCGTGATGGACATCAGTCTCTCTTTGCAACCCGGGGCCGTACGGAAGATATGATACCGGTGGCGGAGTTGATGGATGAAGTCGGATTCTGGGCGATTGAAACCTGGGGCGGTGCAACGTTTGATACCATGCACCGGTTCCTCAATGAAGATCCATGGGAGCGACTGCGCACCCTGAAAAGGTATATCAAAAAGACGCCTTTTTCCATGCTGCTGCGGGCACAGAACCTTGTCGGGTATCGTAACTACGCCGATGATCTGGCCTATGCGTTTGTCGATCGTGCAGCGGCAAACGGCATGGATGTTTTCAGAACCTTTGATGCGCTGAACGATTACCGCAACTTTGAGACCGTCGTCAAGGGGATTAAGAAAGCCGGGAAGCATTTTCAGGGCTGCATCTGTTATACCCTGACCGAACCCCGTCTCGGCGGAGAAGTGTATAACCTTGAATATTATACCGACAGGGCGAAAACCCTGGAGGATATGGGCGCGGATTCTATCTGTGTGAAAGATATGGCCGGCCTGATGGCACCGTATGATGCCTATCCCCTGATCAAGGCTCTGAAAAAAGCGGTGCAGGTACCTATTCATCTGCATAGTCATTTTACCTCCGGTATGTCGCCGATGACTCATCTGAAGGCGATTGAGGCCGGTGTGGATATTATCGACACCTGTATGACACCGTATGCCTACAGAACGTCCCATGCTGCAGTAGAACCGCTGGTTATGGCGCTGCTCGGCACCAATCGCGATACCGGTTTTGATATTAAGAAGCTCGCGATTATAAACGAGATTTTTGAAAGAGACGTGATGCCGAAATACAAGCATCTGCTGGATGATTCAAAGGTCTCCATCATTGATATTAATGTCCTGCTGCATCAGACCCCCGGCGGTATGCTGTCGAACCTCGTCAATCAGCTGCGGGAAATGGATGCCCTGGATAAAATCGGCGAGGTCTACAAGGAATTGCCGCGCGTGCGGAAAGACCTTGGACAGATTCCGCTGGTTACTCCGACCAGTCAGATTGTCGGCGTGCAGACGGTCAATAATGTGCTGCATGACACCCCGGATGAACGATACAAGATGATCACCGGACAGGTAAAAGATCTCTGTTATGGCCTGTACGGCAAAACTGCGGTGCCGATCAACGCCGAATTGCAGAAGAAGGCCCTGAAGGGGTATCCGCGTGGTGAAGAACCCATCACCTGTCGGCCGGCGGAAGTTCTTGAGCCGGAGCTGGACAAGGCCAAAGCCGAAATCGGTGATCTGGCGGTGGACCTCGATGATCTCATTCTCTACGCGCAATTTCCTGTTACCGGGAAGAAATTTCTCGAATGGAAATACGGCAAAGCCGAGCCACCGGCGAGCGTCAAACCGATTACCCTTGAAGAGGTAAAGAAAAGAGACGAAATTATCAAGAAGGCAATAGCCGGTAAACTTATAGAAGCAAAACCGGATACTCCAGCGAAAACCGCGGCAGTGAGGACCTTCAACGTCTTTGTTGATAATGAATACTTCAATGTGGAAGTCGATCCTACCGGCGATGTACAAGCCGTTCCGGCATCACGCCCCGCTGCAGCCAGCCCGGCTCCGGCGCAAACCGCAGTCGCTGCACCTGCACAGGCAGCCGCACCTCAACCGGCCGCCCCGGTAGATGGCACGCTGCTTTTGGCGCCGATGCCTGGTATGATCATTAAATACGAGAAAAAAGCCGGCGATATCGTCCAAAAAGGTGACATCCTTGTCGTCCTTGAAGCGATGAAAATGGAGAATGCCCTGGTCGCTCCCTGCGACGGCACTGTGCAAGGCATTAAATTTGCCAGTGGCGACAGTGTTTCCAAAGGCGCTGTACTCTGTGTCATAAGCTGATATCTTCCCTTGAGGTGCGGGACCTCCTTGCGAAGTCTCGCACCTCATCTTATGTGTTTTTCTGAAAATAGATTTACCATGGAGTTATTCGGCAGGGGAATTATCTGTCAGAGACTTTTTGGGCTGCGAGGTTGCGATGATTATCAAGGAGCTGAAAGGGCATACACCGAAATTTGGCGAGGAGTGTTTCATAAATAGCGCCGGTTTTCCGGCAAAAAACAGCGGGTTTTTCTGCGTATTATAATCTTTTTTCCTGCAAAAAGGCCAGGAGCGCGTCGGCCGCGGCGGTAGGTGATGTACGCTTCATTTCGACATCCTTTCGCAATGCGGGTAGAGTGGCTTTTATCTGCGGGTCGTTATAAAACCATTGGCGCAACCCCTCATCAAGGAGAAAAGACATCCAGTCGAGCGCCTGGGCCTTTCTCTTCTCCTCCATTTCGCCACTCGCCGTCAGTTTCTGCCGGTGGTCCAGAATAGTTGCCCAGATTTTGTCGATACCGGTATGTTCGAGTGCGCTGCAGGTGAGAACCTGCGGACTCCAGTTAGGGCTGTTCGGCATAAGCATGTGCAGGGCGGTCTGGTACTCCTTGCAGGCAATCTGTGCCCGCAGCACATTGTCTCCGTCGGCCTTGTTGATGACAATGGTATCGGCCACCTCGAGAACGCCTTTTTTGATTCCCTGCAGCTCATCCCCCCCGCCGGCAATCATCAGCACCAGAAAAAAATCAACCATCGAGGCCACGGTGGTCTCCGATTGACCGACGCCGACGGTTTCTATGATAACAACATCATACCCCGCAGCCTCGCAGGCGAGCATGGTTTCCCTGGTTTTCCTGCCCACACCGCCAAGTGTCCCGCTTGAAGGAGAAGGGCGGATAAAGGCATTCGCATTGACGGCCAGTTTCTCCATACGCGTTTTATCACCGAGAATGGAACCGCCGCTGCGGGTACTGCTCGGATCGATGGCCAGCACTGCAACCCGGTGGCCTTTTTCGGTGAGCATGTTGCCAAAACTTTCTATATAGGTACTTTTTCCGGCACCCGGCACACCGGTTATGCCGATCCGATATCCTTTACCGGTGTAGGGCAGGAGTTTGTCGATAATTGTTCTGGCCAATTCCTGGTGGGCGGGCAAGGTACTTTCGATAAGGGTGATGGTTCTCGCGAGCATCAAACGATCCCGGTTGAGAACACCATCGATATATTCCTGGGGGGTTTTAAGCATAAAAGAAGGCGTGAGTTGAGAATTTATCGGAAAATCGCCGCTGTAAAGTAAAACACAATGGGTCTGGCGATCAAGCGAGGGAAAATCGCCGGACCCATTGTGGTACTACCGGATTGAACTGCTCATCCCGACCAACGGCATGTTGGCTCAAGTCCTGCGGAAATTTTTTCTACTTGAGGTATTTTTCCTCCAGAAGAGAAAGGGTTTTGTCGGCGGAGACGGGAATAGGGGTACCCGGTCCGAAGATAGCCTTGACGCCGGCTTGAAAGAGAAAGTCGTAGTCTGCGGGCGGGATGACCCCCCCGGCGACAACGATTATATCCTGGCCGCCGATCTTCTTCAGTTCCTCGATCAGGGCAGGGATAAGTGACTTATGTCCGGCGGCAAGACTCGATGCCCCGACGACATGGACGTCATTTTCGATGGCCATCTTTGCGGCCTCTTCCGGGGTCTGGAACATCGGGCTGATATCGACATCAAAACCGAGATCGGCGTAGGCGCTGGCAATAACCTTAAAGCCGCGGTCATGGCCGTCCTGGCCCATTTTTGTCACCAGCAGTCGAGGACGCCGGCCTTGTTTTTCAAGGAAAATGCTGGTTCGTTCCTTGATAGCGTTGAAAATTGAATCGTCACCTTGAAATTCCGAGGAGTAGGCGCCGGAGATACACCGGGTGGTGGCCACGAAACGGCCGAAAACCGCCTCCATGGCATCGGAAATTTCACCAACTGTCGCCCTGGCTCGAACGGCAGGCAGGGCCGCCTCGAGCAGGTTGCCGTCGTTTTTCGCTGCTTCGGTAAGATCGGCAAGTGCTTTATCGACTGCCGCCTGATCACGGCTGGCTTTAATCTCTTTAATGCGGGCTACCTGTTCGTCACGCACAGTTGCCGGTACTTCACGTACCTCAAAGTCGATTTTTTCATCGGTCAGCTTGTATTTGTTGACGCCGACTATAACGTCAAGACCCTGATCGATTCTCGCCTGTTTGCGGGCAGCGGATTCCTCAATGCGCATTTTCGGCATACCGCTTTCGATGGCCTTGGCCATGCCGCCCAGTCCGGCAATCTCATCGATGATTTTCTGTGCTTCCTCAATGATACTGTTGGTAAGTGACTCGATATAGTAAGAGCCGCCTAATGGATCGACAACATGGCAGACCTGCGATTCTTCCTGAATGATGATCTGGGTATTTCTGGCAATACGCGCGGAAAAATCAGTAGGCAGGCCGATGGCCTCATCAAAGGAATTGGTGTGCAGGGACTGTGTGCCGCCAAGAACAGCGGACATGGCCTCAAGTGTCGTGCGGATGATATTATTGTAGGGATCCTGTTCCGTGAGACTCCAGCCGGAAGTTTGACAATGGGTTCGCAGCATGGAAGATTTGGGATTCTTTGGATTAAACTCGCTCATCAGTCGATGCCAGAGGAATCTGGCCGCGCGCAGCATGGCAATGTCCATGAAGAAGTTCATGCCGATACCGAAAAAGAAAGACAGCCTGGGCGCAAAAGTATCGACATCCATGCCGCTTTTCAGGGCGGCCCGCACATACTCAACGCCGTCGGCCAGGGTAAAGGCGGTCTGCAGAACGCTGTTGGCGCCGGCCTCCATCATGTGATAACCGCTGATGCTGATGGTGTTGTACTTCGGCATGGTCTTCGAGCAGAAGGCCATGATGTCGGAGATTATCCGCATGGATGGACCCGGAGGATAGATATAGGTGTTTCGCGTCAGATATTCCTTGAGAATATCATTCTGGATGGTACCAGACAGTTGATCGTGGCTGACACCCTGTTCTTCGGCGGCAACAATATAGCCGGCGAGAATGGGAATAACCGCACCGTTCATGGTCATGGAAACGGACATCTGGTCAAGCGGGATGCCGTCAAAGAGAATTTTCATGTCTTCCACGGAATCAATGGCCACACCGGCTTTACCGATATCTCCGGCTACACGGGGGTGGTCCGAATCATAGCCCCGATGGGTGGCGAGGTCAAAAGCGACCGATAAACCTTTCTGACCGGCGGCAAGCGCCTTATGATAAAAAGCGTTTGATTCCTTGGCAGTTGAAAAGCCGGCATATTGCCGGATTGTCCACGGACGTCCAGCATACATGGTCGTCATCGGGCCGCGGGTGTAGGGGGCCATTCCCGGCATGGTGTTGACATCTTCCAGACCTTCGAGGTCTTTGGCCGTATACAGGGCTTTGACTTTTATACCTTCCGGGGTCATCCAGTCGAGGGTGTCGACGGATTTTCCTTTCATCTGTTTGGAGGCGAGTTCTGCCCATTGCTGTAATTTTGGATTCTCTGCCATCGGTTGCTCCTTTCGTGCGTATGGTTACATCCCCGGCTGGGGATTATGATTGAGTAGGGGATAAGGACTATGAGCGTTCGCACAGCTCGACCAGTACACCACCTGTCGCTTTTGGGTGCAGGAAGGCAATTTTGGCCCCACCGGCACCAATCCGCGGTTGCTGATCTATCAATTGGATGCCTTTATCCTTCAGCTCTTGCAGGGCTTCCTCAATATTGGCTACTCGGAAGGCGACGTGCTGGAAGCCTGTGCCTTTTTTTTCAATGAATTTAGCGACCGGGCCATCTGGTGCGGTAGATTCAAGCAGCTCGACTTCGCTTTCTCCAACGGGGAAAAAAGCGGTAGTCACTTTTTGCGTCTCCACCGTTTCCGCCCCTTCAAACTTGAGACCAAGTACGTCCGACCAGAAATTTTTTCCATCATCAATGCTGTTTACGGCTATTCCCAAGTGGTCAATTTTAAGTATTTCCATTGTATGCCTCCGAAAAAAGGTGAGAAAAGTAAGATGTGTTACCGGGGCGGCTTTGTCGTATGCCGACCAGGCGCTATTCTTTTTCAGGGTGAGAACCCTGAATCGATTGTTGAGGTTTTGCCAACATTCCCTGCCAGACCATCTCAAACATTATGTTCGCCTGTTCCGCGAGCGATTCATTTTTCCCACGGAGTATCCACATAAAAAAACTGCGCTGCACAAAACCCATAAAGAAATCGAGCAGGGTGCCGGCTCGAACGTGGGGATTGAGGATGCCTTCTTTTTGTCCCTGGCGGAGGACATCGATCATCAGTGTCATCATTCTGGGTTGGTTGAATGTTTCATCCGCCATCCACGTCTTCATCGGCAGGGTCATAAAAACTATCCTGCCGAGACCTTCATGACGCTCGTAGTAATCCAGCTGCAACCAGAAGACCTTGCGCAATTTTTCTTTGAGATTCTCTATGCCCTGGAGATGATCAACGATACGATCTGTCAATTTTCCCATCCAGATGTCGACGAAAGCAAATACCAGCCGTTCTTTACTGCCGTAATGTTTGTAGATTGTCGTAAAGCTCACTCCGGCTTTGTTGGCAATGTCACGAATGGATGCCCGATGGAAGTCAGAGCTGGAAAAGACCTCCAGAACAGCCTTTTCAAGTCGCCTGTGTATGTCGCTGTTTAATTCATCTGACATATTGAATGTTTAGTGGTGGTTGAAAAACTTTGTTCTTGTTATGGGAAAAATTCCCGGCATTGTTGCCTAACTGAAGCCTATTTTTGAGGCGCTAAAGTAGCGTCGTTATGGTTATTGTAAAAAGTTAATTTGCTGAATTGTCGTAAAAAAATGGAACGTATTTTTTTAAAATACTTTTTGTGGATAACAATGTTACACTTACTTGTAATGTATTGCTGAAAACTTTACAAGTAAAAAGCTGTACCTTGATGATTCAATTTTTTATATGGTGGAATGAAAAAACACGCAGGCCAGTGACCCCAGCCAGTCAGGTAACTGAACAGGGCGTCCGGCGGTCATTGCCGGACGCCTCCCGTCTGCAGGCCGGACGTTCTTCCCGAGGCACTAGGCACTAATTGCCGAAAAGAGACAATAACACCCCAGCGGAAACCGCCGAGCCTATGACGCCGGCAACGTTCGGTCCCATGGCGTGCATGAGCAGAAAATTGCTCGGATCTTCTCTTTGGCCAACCACCTGAGATACCCTGGCCGCCATCGGTACCGCTGAAACACCGGCGGACCCGATCAGCGGGTTAATGTTGACGTTCATTACCTTGTTCATCAGCTTGGCAAGAAGTACCCCTGAGGCGGTGCCTATGGCAAAGGCGGTGACGCCCAGGGTGAGAATGGCCAGGGTTTCAATCTTCAAAAACTGTTCGGCAGTGGCCGTTGCCCCGACGGTCACGCCGAGAAAAATGGTGATGATGTTGATAAGAGCATTTTTCGCGGTATCATCAAGTCTGGCGGTAACGCCGCATTCTCTGAACAGGTTGCCGAGCATCAGCATGCCGATGAGGGTCGCTGCCGCCGGCACCATCAATGAAACGATAATGGTGACAATTATCGGAAAAAGAATTTTTTCTCTTTTAGTCACGTCCCGCAACTGGGTCATTCTGATGACTCTTTCTTTTTTGGACGTGAGCAGGCGCATAATCGGCGGTTGGATTATCGGTACCAGGGCCATGTAAGAGTATGCGGCAATGGCAATCGGGCCAAGGAGGTGCGGCGCCAGTTTGGAAGAGAGAAAGATGGCGGTTGGACCATCCGCTCCACCGATTATGCCGATGGAGGCGGCTTCCTGGGCAGTAAACAGCCCGGAGGCTATCGCCCCTATAAAGGTAATAAAGATGCCGAACTGGGCGGCTGCGCCAAGCAGAAGCGATTTTGGGTTGGCAATGAGTGGCCCAAAGTCGGTCATCGCGCCGACGCCCATAAAAATAAGGGGAGGAAAAATTCCCAGGTGATCTCCCTGAAAAAGATAGTACAGCAGGCCACCCGGTTGAATGGTATGAATGGCGTTTTCCTTTATCTCCAATATCGGTTCGGCCATCAAACCGGCAAAGGGGAGGTTGGTCAGCAGGACACCGAAGGCGATCGGCACCAGGAGCAGCGGTTCGAATTTTTTGACAATGGCCAGATAAAGCAGCAGACAGGCTATGGCGAGCATGGCGATTGCCCCTGCGGTCAGGCCGTAAAATCCTGTGCTTCTGGCGAATTCAAGAAGAGCTTGCAGCATGGTAGATGTCTCCCATTGTTATGACAGAATAACCAGGACATCGCCGGCGTTGACCGATACGCCCTTGGTTACGTTCAGTTTCTCGACGATGCCGTCGGCAGGGGCCATGAGATCATTTTCCATCTTCATTGCTTCAAGTACCAAAAGAACCTGGCCCTTTTTGACGCTCTCTCCGATGTCGACCAGCACCTGCAGGACGGTTCCCGGCATGGGCGCAATGACATTGCCTGGAGCGACAGCCGAGTCTTTCTTGGTTGCCGCGGGTTGAACTGTCGGTTTCGGCGGGGCCTGCGTCGGTGCCGCCGAAACCGCCGGTGCCGCAGGAGCAGCTTGAGCTACTTGCGCTACTTGAGACGGGGAGGCTGTTTCTTCCGCCAGTTCTTCGATTCCTACCTTATATTCGCTGCCGTTGACAACAACTCTGAACATTTTCATCTATACGACCTCCGTTAATTTAAAATCTGCTGTTCATCTGCTCAATAATTCCTGCCCGGTTCCAGGCAGGGGAGCGATCGTCAAGTTTTTCGATATTTTTGATAACTATCTTGTCCGCCGAGGTTTTCAGTTTCATGGCAATGACCGCGGCGATTACCGCCACAAGTTCGTTGTCATCCCGGTGGGGTTCCACTGTGTCGGCCGGCGGCTTTTGTTCTATGGGGCCGAGTGGAATCGGCTCAGCTGGTGCCGTCTTTTTCCTGTTAAGAATTTTATCCATCCAGGCAATGATGAACTGCAGGATGACAAGCGCGGAGAAAGTAATGCCCATCCCCAGCATGGTCGTGATCAGCCCTGCGGTAAGCTTGTCCGAAATCGATAAGGACTGCATGACCTCTGGATCAGCAAAACGAGCCAGCAGTTCGGTGACAATCATGTTTTTCTCCTCCTGTTAGAGTGGGATGTTGCCGTGCTTTTTGGCAGGACGTTTTTCCCGTTTACCTTCAAGCATATTGAAGGTGTCGATAATTCTCTGGCGGGAAGTGCTTGGCTCGATAACATCATCAACAAAACCTCGCTCCGCCGCCTTGTAGGGGGTGGCGAATTCGGCGGCATACTCCTCGAGTATTTTCTGCTTGGTGGCGGCTTTGTCTTCAGCTTTGGCTATATCGTTTTTAAATATGATGTTTACCGCTCCCTCTGAGCCCATAACGGCCACTTCCGCGGACGGCCAGGCGAAGACCATGTCCGCACCAAGGGATTTGGAGCACATGGCCACATAGGCGCCGCCATAGGCCTTGCGGGTAATGAGTGCCACCTTGGGCACCGTCGCCTCGCTGTAGGCATAGAGAATCTTTGCCCCGTGGCGGATGATTCCCCCGTATTCCTGGGCTGTGCCGGGGAGGAATCCGGGGACGTCGACAAAGGTAAGTAAGGGAATGTTGAACGCGTCGCAGGTCCTGATGAACCTGGCGGCTTTATCCCCGGCGTTCATATCCAGGCATCCGGCCATGACCTTTGGCTGGTTGGCGACTATGCCGACCGATTTGCCGTTGATCCTGGCAAAGCCGGTTACCAGGTTGGTGGCAAAGTAGGTCTGATATTGCATGAAATCCCCATCGTCGACTATAAGATGAATGATATCGAGAATATCGTATGCTTTGTTGGGGTTTTCCGGAACCAGGTCATTGAGTTCGTTGATATGCCTGTTGATATCGTTGCGCAGGGGACGGGGGGGGCTTTTCTCCATACTGTTTGACGGGAGATATTGAACTAGTCTTCTGATATCTGCGAGGCATTGCCGCTCGGAATCGGCGATAAAGTGAACATTGCCGCTGACACTGTTGTGTGTCATTGCTCCCCCGAGTTCCTCTGCGGATACTATTTCCCCGGTAACTGTTTTTATGACCTGGGGACCGGTGATAAACATCTGCGAAGTTTTGTCGACCATGAAAATGAAATCGGTCAGTGCCGGAGAATAGACCGCCCCGCCGGCACACGGTCCCATCACCGCGGATATCTGGGGGATGACGCCGGAGTATATCGAATTTCTGTAAAAAATATCGCCATAACCGGACAGGGCGTCGACAGCTTCCTGGATTCTGGCTCCGCCGGAATCGTTCAGACCGACAATAGGGGCGCCGACCTTGGCGGCACTGTCCATGGCCTTGACTATTTTTCTGGCGTGCATCTCTCCCAGGGCGCCGCCTGTTATGGTGAAATCCTGGGAAAAAGCAAAGACCACTCGGCCTTCGACCTGCCCGTATCCGGTGACGACCGATTCGCCCTCAAAATCGAGCTTATCCATGCCGAATCGGGTGCATCTGTTTTTAACGAAGGGGTCTATTTCAATGAAGGTGCCTTCATCAAAAAGGTGGAGGAGTCGCTCTCTTGCGGTCATTTTCCCACTGGAATGCTGTTTTTTTATCCGCGCCTCGCCTCCTCCCAAGGCTATTTTTTCTTTTTTGTTTTGCAGGAGTGTTCTTTTTTCCAAGGACATATGCAGTTCTCCTTTTTCTAGGTTTGTCTGTTTCTCTTGTCGGTCGGTATCTCGTTCTCGACAGGGCAATGGTCGTTTTATGTTTGTTCCTGCTGTTCAGGTCGATCCTTTGGGTTGATGTAGCGGATGGTCTCCGGATTAGCCATACCCTGCCAGACCATTTCGAAGAGGGTGTTTGCCTCTTCGACAAGGCTTCCCTGTTTGCCTCGTATTATCCACATGAAAAATGATCGTTGAATGAATCCGAGCATAAAATCGAGCAGAGATCCTGCCCTGACGTTCGGGTTGATTATACCTTGCTGCTGTCCCTTTTTCAGTACATCAATTATCAGGCCTACTCTTCTTTTCTGATCAAAGGATTTATCTGTCATCCACGTCTGCATGGGCAGGGTCATGAAGAGAATGCGACCAAGTTCTTCATGACGTTCATAGTAATCAAGGTGCAGCCAGAACACTTTTCTGAGCTTTTCCTTGAGGTCTTCAATGCCTTTGAGATGATCCGCTATACGATCAGTCAGCTTGCTCATCCAGATATTGACAAAAGCAAAAAGCAGGTGTTCCTTACTTCCGTAATGTTTATAAATAGTTGTAAAGCTTACACCGGCTTTTTCTGCAATGACGCGTATACTGGCCTTATGAAAATCGGCGGTGGAAAAAATTTCCAACACCGCTTTTTCCAGCCGTTCCTGTACATCTGGGTTGAGTTCATCAAACATTGTTACTTTGTATTGTTTTGCCAAGAATAACGGTTATTGAATCAAATATGATAAGTTGTTTGAAAAAAAGTGAAAATTAAGAATCTGTTACAGACAGGTCTTGGTAGTTGATCAAGGCGATGCGGTTTTCTTTAGAAAATGTTTTTTTTTGTAAATTATTAAAAACACTGATTATAAAAATAAAATATTCATTTTATTACTCTCGTAAGGTAACAATGTTACGCTTCCATTTAATGTATATTCAATTTGTTTGTCAAGATAAAATAATGGAGAAAGAGGCGGTGCTTTGATTAAATTTACTTAAGTTGTTAAATATACAGACGAAACGTTGAAGGTCGGTGAAGGATTGTCGTCTTGTTTTTCTTTTCAAGAAAAAATTACTATTCTCAAACGGCCTGCTGCGCTATAGTTCGGCAGCTGGTATTGTTAGAGACGCGCAGCGTGTTATATGCTCTCGGTTGGTTTCTTATCTGGAGTCTCGAGTGAAAAAAATTGCCGGAGGAGGGAGGTTATGATTCATAACACATATCGGGCGATGGTGGTTGAAGAAATTGGCGACAAGCGATTCTCCCGTTCAATCACCGAAAGAACGATTGATCAATTGCCGGACGGCGAGGTACTGATAAGGGTGAGCTGGTCTTCCCTGAATTATAAAGACGCCTTGTCGGCGAGCGGCAACCGCGGCGTGACCAGGAAATATCCGCATACCCCCGGTATCGATGCCTCCGGGGTGGTTGAAGAGAGTCGCAGTGATGCCTTTCACCCCGGTGATGCGGTTATAGTCACCAGCTACGATCTGGGCATGAATACTTCCGGCGGGTTTGGTCAATATATCAGGGTCCCGGCCGCCTGGGTGGTTCCTTTGCCCGCCGGTCTTGATCTCCGGGAGGCGATGATTTTCGGTACCGCAGGTTTTACCGCCGGCATGTCCGTTATGGCTCTCTGTCACTCTGTTGCGCCGGACAGGGGGGATATCCTGGTGACCGGGGCTACAGGCGGTGTCGGCAGCTTGTCTGTCGCTCTTCTCGCCAAGCTTGGTTATGCGGTGACCGCAGTCAGTGGTAAACCAGACGCGGAGCAGTTTCTTAAAAGTCTTGGGGCCCGGAAGATTCTCTCACGGACTGAAGCGATGGCCGGCCACGAAAAGCCCATCTTGAAAGGTATTTGGGCAGGAGTGATCGATACCGTCGGGGGAGAAATTTTAGCATCTGCCATCAAGTCGACGGACCTGCAGGGGGTCGTCACCTGTTGTGGTAATGTTGCCTCGCCGGATCTGCCGTTGACGGTTTTTCCCTTTATTCTTCGTGGCGTTTGTCTGGTGGGAATTGACTCCCAGAATTGCCCTATGCAGAAGAGACTCAAGGTGTGGCAACACCTTGCCTCCGACTGGAAACCTGCCCAGTTGAATGATCTTTGTCGCGAGGTCTCGCTCGATCAGCTGGATGAGCAGATTGAACTGATTCTCCACGGTCGCCAGACCGGCAGGGTTATTGTAAAAATGGATTCCTAGCAGTTAGGTGAGATGACATGCAAACAGCTGTCAAAAGGAAAAACTGAACAAACAGGAAACATTATGAAAAGAACTGGTTTTGTGTATGATGATAGATATCTCCTGCACGATACAGGGGGCTATCATCCTGAATCGCCTGAACGGTTAAAAGCGATCTATAAGAGACTCTCTGAATCGGGGGTACTCGAAAAACTCACCCTGATACAGGCCGACAGGGCCAATCAGAGATGGATAGAGACAGTCCATAACATTCACTATATCATGCGCTTTGACGAGACCTGTATTTCCGGATTAACCGAATTTGAACATCCTGATAACGCCATTTGCCGGGAAACCTACGACATTGCCTTTCTGGCTGTCGGGGGAGTGTTGAAGGCCATTGACATGATCATGAAAGGTGAAATTGACAATGCCTTTTGCGCAGTTCGTCCTCCCGGACATCATGCGGAAGTTGATAAACCCATGGGGTTCTGTTATTTCAACAATGTGGCGATTGCGGCGAGGTATGTACAGAAGCAATATGATATAGAGAGAGTGGCTATTATCGATTTTGATGTGCACCATGGCAATGGTACGCAGCATATTTTTGATCGGGATCCCAGTGTCTTCTATTATTCAATCCACGAACATCCCTCTTTTGCCTATCCAGGGACCGGCAGAGAATTCGAGGTAGGCATCGGTGAGGGCACCGGCTGTACCGTTAATTCTCCGGTATTGCCTGGCAGAGGTGATGAAGAGTACCGACGACTGATTATGCAGGATCTCGTTCCGGCAATTAAAAAATTCAACCCCGAGTTCATTATCCTCTCCGCCGGCTTCGACGCCCACGAAAGTGATCTGATGTCCGGCACCAATCTGTCCACTGATGGATATGATTTTATTTCCGAGGTGATCATGAATCTGGTGAATCGATTTACCGGCGGCCGGGTTGTGTCCGTTCTCGAGGGCGGTTATAATCTGGATGTCCTACCCACTCTGGTTGAAAATCATATCAAGATGCTGGCGGCGATAAGATAGAGAATGCAGTCGACAACAGATCAGATTTTGAGATAAAGAAGAATTTTTTGGAGGTATTATGTTTGTAGGCGATAGAATGTCCAAAGACCTTATCACTGCTGGTCCGGAAATGACGATATTTGAGGCGCAAAAATTAATGGTGGAGAAAGATATCCGCCATTTGCCGGTTATTGACGGGGGCGGAAAGCTCATCGGTATTGTCACCGACCGCGACGTACGCGATTCCATGCCGTCAACCCTGCTGAAAAAACCTGACTATGACATCACTCTGGGGAAAATAGGCAACCATCCTATCGGCGATATCATGACCAAAAATCCGATGGCGATATATGCCTATTATACACTCCAGGACACCTTGCTGGTGATGCAGCAACGAAAGGTCGGCGCCCTGCCGGTTATAGATGAAGAAGGCTATCTGAAAGGGATCTTGTCCACGCGGGACCTTTTGAAGGCTTTTGTGAACATCATGAATATCGATGAACCCGGCAGTCTGTTATGCATTCAAGTAAAGGAGCAGCGCGGGCAGATGAAGAAAATTGTCGATATTATAACAGCAGAGAATATTTCTCTCGGCAGCGTTCTGGTGGCTAGATTGTGGGATAAGGACAAAAGAGCGATCTTCCCTTATCTCCTGACCAACAATGTTATCAACGTGAAAAAGAGACTGCTGGCGGCCGGTTTTGAGCTGATCGATCCTATGGAGTGGTATCTCGATCAGTTGCCAAAGAAAAAGGAATAAGAGCAACTCTCTGCCGGACAGGATCAGGCGGGATATTTTCCTCTGCGGTGTTTACCGCATTCCCGCCTCTGATCGGACTGGGGCGATGTTGGTTTGTGCAACGGCAAAGATACTCGTCAGGTACCATCAATCGGAGGCCAATTCCTTTGCCAGTTCTTCAGGGGATAAGTTCCAAAAAGGGTAGCCGTCTTTTGTCAGACGGACCTTAAATACAAAATTATCACCCTGTTTGACTTTAGCCGCCATAAAGACATCCTGGCCGTCTATCACCGCCCAGCTGCCGCTGACCTTGGTTTTCATCCCTTTTCGAATGCCGGTTTTATCGGCGCTGCTAAAGGCTACCGGACACAGATGAACGAGAATTTTTTCGCCACCCTCTTCGAGGATAAATGCTGTACCCGGATCCATTCCGGGCAGCGGTGTCACCTCTTTGAATTGCACAATCTGGCCTTTCAGAGAATCTCTTTCTTTTGAGTTGTAATATCCATTATAGGCAGAATCGGTTTCCCAACCGGCATAGCCGGCTTTTTCTGCCGCTTGTGCCGCCGTGCCAAGGGCGAAGAAGAGAACAAGAGACATACAGCAGCTCAGCAGGTTTTTCAACAGTAAGGTATGCATGGTTTTTCTCCGTAAAAAATATGCAGCGACACTCTTATAATGATGAAATAATCACCATTCTCTGTTTTGTCTGAAAAAATCCTCCAGAAAAAGTTTCCGCCAGCCGTCTGTCTGACGGAGCTGCTTCAAGTCTTCTGTCTTCGTGGTATTGAGGGTTTTTACAAGCAGTTTTAATTCCGAGCTGTTGCCGATCAGGCCCGGGGCAATACCTAACAACTCGCATTTTAAGGCAATCAATTTGTGGAGTTTTTCCAGGCCCGCTTTCTCTTTGCTGCTGAGGCGGATGGAAGAGGGGGGATCGGGGTAGGTTGACTGCTTTTGTGCCAAGGTGGTCTGGGTGATTGCAACAATATTTTCACCGTATTTTGCTGTTGCTCTTTCCGAGAGCCCTGTTGCTTTCAGATCAATAACACTGACCGGCTTCTGTCTGGCGATCTCAAGGAGAAGAGTGTCTTTAATGACATGGCCCCGGGGCCTGTCTATTTTTCTGGCGACACCTTCGCGCCAGGTCGCCAGATTCCTGAGAAGAGCCAGGCCCTGTCTGTCGAGATGGCTGTTGCCTCGGATTTTGAGGAATCGTTCATTGTCGGGCGGACCGGAATAGCTCGCCGGATTGTTGAGCAGGTTGAGCTCTTCCTGTAGCCAGGACTTGATTTTCGGGCCGATTATCCGCGTCAGCAGCACGACTCTCACCGCCCGCAGATATCGGACATCGTTCTGGGCGTATTCTGTCTGTTTGTCGCTAAGAGGTCGTTGGAGCCAGTCTGTCCGGGTCTCCTCTTTCGAAAGATGTATGTCGAGTAATTCCTTCACCAGGTTTCCCAGGGAAAGGGTATAAGGCAGATTGGAAAACCCTGCTGCCAACCGGGTGTCGAAAATATTCTGTGGTGTCGCTCCCGTCGCCCGCTGCAGGATAACCAGATCCTGCTGCGCGTCATGGAGAATTTTAATGACCCCCCGGTCGGAAAGCAGTTTTCCCAGGGATTGTAGATTTTTTATGGCGATGGGATCGATGAGATAGCAATCTTCGTCGGATAATGCTATCTGGATGAGGCCAAGTTGCGGGTAGTAGGTCCGTTCCCAAACGAATTCCGTATCCAGTGCGACAGCGTCGGTTTTTCGAGCTTGTTGTACCAGTGTGTCCAGGTCTGCTTCGTTTTGAATGAGGGTTTGTAGTTTTTCCATATCTCTCCCGCTTTTTGCAGCGGGGCGGGGTAAAATGTTGTTGTGTTCAGCTCGATTGTGTCGTTTATTTTTCGATATATTCTCTGCATAAAAAGACATAAAGGTTGATAAAAGACAAGAAATATTCTTCTTTTACGCTGTCTAATTGTGAAATTTTTCTTATTGTTGAAAGGAATTAACCGTAGGCTGTCAACCTCTCGGAGAGAAAATGCTGCTCTATATCACCAAAAGAATCCTACTCATGATACCGACTTTACTCGGGGTGATGGTGGTCACATTTGTCATCACCCAGTTTGTACCCGGTGGTCCGGTGGAGAAGATGATCGGGGAAATAGAGGGACTTGGCGCAGGTGGCGGGGAGGTGAGGGCCGGGGCATCGACACTGTATCGTGGAGATTCCGGGCTTGACAAGGAGAAAATAGATCGGTTGAAAAAACTCTACGGCTTCGATCAGCCGCCTCTCGCTCGCTTTATTAAAATGATGAAGAATTATTTCGTCTTTGATTTTGGCACCTCCTATTACTACCACCAAAGTGTTGCCGAGCTGGTTATTTCGCGGCTGCCGGTTTCCATGTCGCTGGGTTTGTGGGGCTTTTTGATTGTCTATGGCGTCTGTATTCCACTTGGCATTAAAAAAGCTGTGGCGGATGGATCGCGATTTGATGTGGTCAGCTCCTCGGTTATCCTTGTCGGCTACGCCATTCCCGGATTTGTTCTGGGCATCCTGCTGATCGTCCTCTTTGGCGGGGGCAGCTTCTGGTCTATTTTTCCGCTGCGTGGTCTTGTTTCCGACAATTGGCACGAGCTCAATTTCGGGATGAAAATAGTTGACTATCTCTGGCACATGGTTTTGCCGATCACGGCCACTGCCGTGGGCAGTCTCGCGGTTATGACCATGCTGACGAAAAACTCATTTCTCGAGGAAATTCGCAAACAATATGTTCTTACCGCCAGGGCTAAAGGTCTTTCAGAGACCCAGGTGCTGTACAAGCATGTTTTTAGAAATGGTATCATTCCTATCATCACCGGCTTTCCAGGCTATTTTGTCGCCTCGTTTTTCACCGGCAGCCTGCTCATCGAAACTATTTTTTCCTTGAACGGCATGGGCCTGCTCGCCTACGAATCGGTGCTCAACCGTGACTACCCGGTGGTCCTCGGAACCCTCTATTTTTTCACCCTGATCGGGCTGATCTCTCGTCTGCTGTCTGATTTGAGCTACGTGCTGGTCGACCCGCGCATCAGTTTTGAGGGGCTCGATGAATAGCGCACATCCCAGGACCAAACTGAAACTGGCGACAGCAAGGCGCAGAACCAAGGTCTGGCAGCGCTTTAAGCGCAACAGGCGAGGCTACTACAGCCTCATTGTCTTTGCCATCCTGTTCGGCTTGAGTTTGTCGGCGGAACTGATCAGCAACGATGCACCGCTTCTGGTGAAATATAACGGCTCATTTTATTTCCCGGTTTTTGTCTCGTATCCAGAGGTTACTTTCGGCGGCGACTTTGAGACCGAAACCGACTATCGGGATCCTTTTATTCTTCAGAAAATTAGTGAATCCGGTAACTTCGTTGTTTTTCCCCTCAATAAGAACAGTTATAATACCATCAACCAGCAAATTGTCGGGCCGGTTCCTTCGCCGCCAACCAGACACAATTTCTTTGGGACCGACGACAGGGGCAGGGATGTCCTGGCAAGAATTATCTATGGTTTCAGGCTGAGCATTCTCTTTGGTCTGGCTCTCACCTTTACCGGGACCCTGGTCGGCATTGTCGCCGGGGCGGTCCAGGGCTATCTCGGCGGCCGCACGGATCTCATCTTTCAGCGGTTCATTGAAATCTGGGGGGCTATGCCGGAATTGTATCTGTTGATTATTTTTGCCTCGATATTTCAACCAAGTATACTGCTTCTGCTGGTGCTCCTCTCTCTGTTCAGCTGGATGGGCTTATCGGACTATGTACGGGCGGAATTTCTACGGGGCAGAAATCTTGAATATGTCAAGGCCGCCCGTGCCCTTGGCGTTGGAAATATGACGATCATGTGGCGGCATCTGTTGCCAAATGGCCTCACTCCGGTTATCACCTTTCTTCCTTTCCGCATTTCCGCGGCGATACTCGCTCTTACCAGTCTGGATTTTTTAGGTCTTGGGGTGCCGCCGTCGACGCCGAGTCTTGGCGAATTACTTGCTCAGGGAAAGGGCAATATTGAGGCATGGTGGCTTTCATTATCTGCATTTATGGTTCTCGTCGGAATGTTAATACTTTTGATCTTTATCGGTGAAGCGTTGCGAGAAACCTATGATCCGAGGAAAAATTGAATGCAGCATTGGTCAAGATGTATCGCCAAAAGCCGGTGCTTTTGAAGGGCAAATTTTATTCTCCGGAATTAAAGAGGAAGAATGTCTTGGCATTGACATCTTGCCTGGCACAATATATCCTAGTGCGGTAACGCGTTGTGGACAAAACTCCCCCGTATACTATTTATTTATGGCTGATAAATACAGAGTGCGGCAAATTCCATGAAAAGTAACCCATGAAAAGTAACCCTATAGCTCGGCTCGGTGATACCGGACTGTATGTGCTGACTGATCTTGGCCGCATGGCGTTTTTTCTCCTGCATGCTTTTCGCGGAATATTCAGGCGTCCGTTCCGATTGCGAGAACTTGTGCGCCAGGTGCACTTTATCGGTGCCGGTTCGCTGGTGGTGATATTTTTTACCGCCTTGTCCACGGGTATGGTGCTGGGACTGCAGGGTTATTATTCCCTGAATAAGTTTGGTGCCGAGGGAATGCTTGGCTCAGCGGTTTCCCTTACCCTGATCATGGAACTCGGGCCCGTGCTGACGGCTTTAATGGTTGCCGGGCGGGCCGGTTCGGCGATCTGTGCCGAAATCGGTATCATGCGCATTTCCGAGCAGATTGATGCTCTGGACTGTATGGCTATAGACCCATTTCGATACTTCATTACCCCGAAATTTCTCGCCATGCTTATTTCCATGCCCCTCCTGACGGCTGTTTTCGATGTGGTCGGCATTTTCGGCGGCTATATGGCCGGGGTGGGATTGATGGATGTCAGTCCCGGCAGCTATATTCAGGGCATGCAGAGCAGTGTTACCAACCATGATATCCGGCTTGGGATAATCAAATCCTTTGTCTTTGCTCTTTTGGTCGTCTGGATCTGTTCAGCACGGGGATATTTTGTCGGGGTGATTCGAGGCGCGGGATTCGGTGCGGAAAGTGTCAGTCGGGTAACTACCCAGGCGGTTGTCTTCTCCTCTATCTCGGTGCTTGTCTTTGATTATCTGTTGACGGCGGTCCTTCTGTAATGACTTCTGCTATTGAATTTAAAAATGTCGTCAAGTCCTTTGCCAAAAGAAATGGCGGCATCCAGTACGTCCTTGATGGCGTTGATTTTATTATTCCGGCCGGCAAAACGACGGTGATTGCCGGAGGGAGCGGGACGGGAAAGAGTGTCACCCTGAAGCTTATCCTCGGGCTTATGGCGGCTGATTCAGGACAGATTCTCATCCAAGGCAGGGATATTACCGGACTGAGAGGACGAGATCTTGAACAGCTCCGCACTGAATTTGGTGTCTTGTTTCAGGGTGGGGCTCTTTTTGATTCGCTGACTGTTTTTGAAAATGTCGCTCTGCCGCTGAGGGAGCGCACCAAAAAAAGTGAAGAAGAGATTCAGGATCGGGTTGCTACGACGCTTGCCCAATTTGAACTCACCGGTCATGAGGAAAAATATCCAGCCCAGCTGAGTGGCGGGATGCAAAAGCGGGTTGGGCTGGCCCGGGCCATGCAGCTTCAACCTTCAATCATGCTGTTCGATGAACCCACCACTGGTCTTGATCCGGTTATGAGCCAGGAGATTTATCATCTTTTTGCCAGAACCAAGGCCGAGTTTGGTTTTACTTCGATTATTGTCAGCCACGACATACCGAAAATATTTAATCTGGCAGATCAGGTAATACTTTTGCACAATGGGAAAATGGATGTATTTGGCAGCCCTGAGGAAATTCAGTGGTCGGAAAAACCGTATATCCAGGAATTTGTCCAAAAAACGATGGGAGACATCTATCAAAGTCACCTGGTGGAATAATGAAAAAAAATACTTTGGAAATGGGCGTTGGCCTGTTTATGATTATCGGTTTTGCCGCTTTTGTCTATCTGGCCTTACAGCTAGGCGAGGTGTCATTTTTAACGAGGGGTAAAACCTATGTGCTCAAGGCTGAATTTGACAATGTCGCCGGCGTAAAAAAAGGCGCTTCCGTGCAGGTGGCGGGTGTCGATGTGGGCGAGGTAATAGCTATAGAACTCGGTCCATTGGATGCAGCGATCCTGTCGCTGCAGCTTGTAAATAAACTCAAGGTGCCCAAGGATTCAGTGGCTTCGGTGAAGTCACAGGGAATAATTGGCGATAAATATATCCAGTTGAGCCTTGGTGGCGACGAAGAGCTTTTTCAAGCTGGCGAGATGATAGTCGAGACCGAGTCATCGCTCGATATCGAATCGCTGATCAGTAAATTTGCCTTTGGCAGTGTAGAACAATAAGAGTAACGCAACTCTTTAAGGTGAGCGTTCTTCACCATGACAATTTTTTTATCCTATTGAGATACATAATGAAAAAATTACTTTTATTGGGCATCGTTTTTTGTAGTTTATCGCTTGCAACGGCAGGTGCCGAAGAGCTTAGCCCAACTGCTGTTCTAAAGCCTGTCCTCCATGATATCCAGGTTGTTTTGGAAGATGAAAGCCTGCAGGGCAATGAGCATCTGGTCGAGCGGCGGGACAAGATCATGTCGCTGATTAAACGGGGGTTTGATTTCAGAGAGATGTCAAAACGTGTTCTCGGCAAAACCTGGCGGCAGATTGACGAACAGGAACGGGATAATTTCACTGTCCTCATGACGAAGTTTCTCGAAAATGTCTACCTCGGTAAACTCGAGGGGTACTCGGGTAAGGATGTTGAGTTTGTCGCGGAAACAGTAAAAGGTGACAGGGCACAGGTTACTACCCTTATAGAAAACGATAACGTAAAAATTCCATTACATTATATTATGACTAAAACTGATACCGGATGGATGGTCTACGATATCAACATCGAAGGGGTCAGCCTGGTAAGGAACTATCAGGAACAATTTAAATCTATACTGCGTAAAGATGATTATCAGGGACTTGTCAAGGTCTTGGAGGAAAAGAACCGCTCTTTTCTCCTGGAGGCGCAATAGGGCCTTATGGTTGTCTATAGTGATCAAATCCGGCAGCGTTGTTTTTCTTTTCTGGAAAAAGAGGAGGCCAGAACCCTTCTGACGACTATGCAGCACGTTTCCTATGCAGCCGGTACGGTTGTCTTTAGCAAAGGTGATGCCGCTGACTGTTTGTACTTTCTGCACACCGGAAAGGTGGCCGTGCAAATGAAAACCGGATTTGGCGAGAAAATGCAGGTGGTCGCTCTGCTCGATCCGGGCGCACCTGTTGGCGAAAAAGGGCTTCTTGGTCGGCAGACCCGTGGTGCTACCGTGGTTGCGGTGAAGGATTCCGAGCTTTTTGTCCTTCCGATGGAGGCTTTTGATATATTGGTTGATGAATCGCCGGTTTTGATAATTAAACTGCTCAAATGGCTGTTACAGAGAGTATCATTGCGCCTCGAGAAGAACTCCGAACGACTTACCCACGTGCTCTGATTCAGGGAAGCTTGAATTTTTAGTTCTGTCGGTATCATCAACTGTTTGGTAATACGTCATTTTATAAGACCCGCCGAATTGATTTTCTCTTCCGTGTTGTTTTTTTCTAGCCAATCTGAGATAAATTGATTATTTTTCCTTTCTTTTATTTTTTGATTCGTCGCCAATTTCGATTTTTGTTGCTGTATGAAACTGTTTTTTGAAGAAATCACCGGGAGAGCTGCTCGATTCACGCTCCAGGACAGCTCATGGCTCTCCCATGGAGATGACGATCTCAACCTCATTGCCACGGCAAATATTTGTGTTTCCAGGCGTGACAGCGAGACTGTGCATCTCAAGGGTAAAATAGCAGGTCACCGTTTAGCTGTCTGTGACCGGTGCGGAGAACAGGTAAGAGAAAATGTACTTTGGGATTTTGTTTATCTGGTGACAACCAGAAAAGAACAGGCCCTTGAACTGCGTGAGATTGAATGTAGTGATGACGATGCCATTACCCTGTATCTCAAGGAAGCGGAAATAGATGTTGATGAAATCTTGCGCGAGCAGTCGTATCTGGCTATCCCGTTAAGAACTCTCTGTAGTGAAGATTGTAAAGGTATCTGTGCCGGATGTGGGAATGCTTTGAACAGTGGAGACTGTGCTTGCTCTTTGGAGAAGAGTGATTCACCTTTTGCTGTTCTGAAAAAACTCACCAACCGTTGATAAAATTAATAGCAAGGTATGCTACATACCTAAGTTGGAGGATAAAATGGCCTTACCAAAAAGAAGACACTCCCATTCCCGTACTCGAAAAAGACGGTCCCATGACGGCTTGACCGCGCCAGGGCTTTCACTGTGCGCCGATTGCGGGGAACCGAAAGAGCCGCATCGTTTATGCGGCAGCTGCGGCAAGTACAAAGGGAGAACTGTGTACTCTCTTGATGCCGAAGTAAAATAGGAGAATGGTGTGCAAATAGCCCTGGATGCCATGAGTGGGGACTATGGCCCAGAGGAATTGATTGCCGGGGCATTGCTCGCCGTCAAACAGACTGGTCTGAGCGTAAGCCTGGTTGGAGACCAAAGTCTTCTCCGCAAGCAACTTGACATCTTAACACCCGATGCCAAGTCAGAAAAGTTGATCAAGATCGTTCATTCAACTCAAGTAATTGAGATGAATGAACATCCTGTTGATGCAATTCGCAAGAAGAAAGATGCCTCCATCATGGTCGCTTTCGACCTCGTTCGCCGTGGGGAGGCTGATGCCGCTGTCAGTGCCGGCAATTCCGGGGCAACGCTCGCTGCGGCAACGCGCAAGCTCGGCCGACTGGAGGGGATTTCCCGTCCAGGTATCGCATCGATTTTTCCGACTCTTAAAAAACCCGTTGTGCTCATGGATATTGGCGCCAACGTAGATTGCCGCCCTCAGCATCTTTTTCAGTTTGGCGTGATGGCTGCGGCGTTGTCCCGCATTCATGATGTGAAAAATCCTCGTGTTGGTTTGCTGTCCATCGGTGAAGAAACAGGCAAAGGCAATAATCTGATAAAAGAGACCTATCCGCTGTTGGAAAAAAGTAGCTTAAATTTCATCGGCAATGTTGAAGGGCGCGATGTTTTCCAGGGCGAAGTGGATGTCATTGTCTGCGACGGCTTTGTCGGCAATGTCTGTCTCAAGGTAAGCGAGGGACTAGCCGAGGCCGCCATGCAGATGCTCAGGGATGAAATCGTCAAATCCTTTCGCGCTAAAATTGGCTATTTGCTTGCAAGGCACGCTTTTAAAGCGTTTAAAAAGCGGGTCGATTACGCGGAATATGGCGGGGCACCACTCCTGGGAATCGATGGAATAGGAATAATTTGCCATGGCAAATCCAGTGCCCAGGCGATAAAAAACGCTCTTCTCGAAGCAGCTAAAATGGCCAGGGGTAATATCAATCAGGATATTCTCGATAGTCTTGCCGCCAGCAATAATGTCCAAAATTTGGAGATGTAATGGGAACTGTTGTACTCGGGACCGGTTCATGTTTACCTGAAAAGGTTCTCACTAACCTAGAACTCGAATCGATTGTGGATACGAGCGCCGAATGGATAAAAACCAGAACAGGCATTGAAAGCAGGCATATCGGCGGTAAGGGCGAAAAGACATACCAGCTGGCTACCCAGGCTGGGCAAAAAGCCCTCGAGTCTGCCGGTGTAGCAGCTGAGGAGATTGGGCTGATAGTTCTCGGCACGATAAGTTCTCATATGCTGATGCCTTCAAGTGCCTGCTTCGTGCAGAAAGAACTCGGGGCGAAAAATGCTTTCGCCTACGACATAAATGCTGCCTGTTCGGGGTTTCTTTACGGCATGGATCTGGCCGATAAATATATCAAGGCCGATCACTCCATGAAGGTGCTGGTGATTGGTGCGGAAACCCTGTCGAGCCGTCTCAACTGGCAGGACAGAAACACCTGTATTCTTTTTGGCGATGGTGCCGGGGCTGCCGTTCTGGGGTATTCGGCAACCGACCGCGGCATAATCGGCTCGAATATGCATTCGGACGGCAACCTGTGGGAGCTTCTCTGCATGCATGCACCGGAAAGCTTTAATCCTGATCTTGCCGTTGAAGGCAACCCCGGCGCCTATATACAGATGGAAGGGCGGGAGGTGTTTAAGCATGCGGTTCGGGCCATGGCAGATGCCGTAAGTGTGCTTCTGGAAAGAGAAAAGATCAGTAAGGAATCTTTGAGTCTGGTCATCCCGCACCAGGCGAATATGCGCATTCTCACCAATTTAATTGATCGGCTGCATATCCCACAGAGTAAAGTATTTATAAACGTATCCAAGTATGGTAATACATCCGCTGCATCCAT
Source organism: Desulfocastanea catecholica (assembly GCF_054657295.1). Classification (NCBI taxonomy): domain Bacteria; kingdom Pseudomonadati; phylum Thermodesulfobacteriota; class Desulfobulbia; order Desulfobulbales; family Desulfobulbaceae; genus Desulfocastanea; species Desulfocastanea catecholica. Next base: position 93,888 of record NZ_BAAHYZ010000005.1, on the reverse strand, counting down.
CCCCATCGCTCTTGATGAAGCACATAGCAGTGGCTTGATTGCACAAGGCGATACAATTTTGTTCTGTTCCTTTGGTGGCGGTTTTACCTGGGGAGCAACCCTGATCAAGTGGTAAACAGGAGATATGAGTATGGATTATTTCTTATCTGAAGAACAACAGATGATCGTCGATATAGCAAGGCAGATCACTGATGAACGAATAGTACCTCGGCGCGCCGAACTGGATGAAAAACATGAATTTCCACGGCAGATCCTCAACGAGATGGCCCAGGCGGATCTTTTTGGTGTACCGATTCCAGAGGCATATGGCGGCTTCGGTGGGGGCTGTTTCGATATAGCGCTTACGGTTGAGCAACTTGGACGCGGCTGTATCGGTGTGGGAACTGCATTTGCGGCTAACTTTCTCGGTGTCTACCCGATCATTATCAGCGGCTCCGAAGAGATGAAGCAGAAATACCTGCCCGATGTCGCTACCGGCAAAAAATTCGGCGCCTTCGGCCTGACCGAGGCCAATGCCGGGTCAGATGCTTCCGGTATTCAGACCACGGCTGTGCTGGATGGAGACGAGTGGGTTCTAAACGGCACAAAACAATGGATTACCAACGGTGGTGAGGCGCAGATATATTCGATCGTGGCGATTACCGACAGGAGCCGGGGCGCTCGCGGTGCGTCACTGTTTGTCGTGGAAGAAGGCGATCCCGGATTCAGCTGCGGCCCTAAAGAAAAGAAAATGGGCATCAGGGCTTCTTCTACCACCGAGTTGATTTTCAAGGATTGTCGCATTCCGAAAGAGCGTCTGATTGGCCGGCTGGGAACCGGATTTATTACTGTTATGAAAACCCTCGATCTTTCCCGGCCGGGCATTGGTGCACTCGGAGTTGGTCTTGCCCAGGCCGCGCTGGACGAGGCGGCCAGGTATGCCAAACAGCGTCAACAGTTTGGTAAACCGATTATCGCTTTCCAGGCGGTGCAGCATATGCTGGCCGATATGGCTATTGGTATTGAATCCGCCCGTGCCCTGGTTTACGCTGCGGCAAAACATATCCAGCAACATCCGAAAGATATGTCCAAAGCGTCGGCGATGTGCAAGACCTACGCAACCGATGTGGCCATGAAGGTGACCACCGATGCGGTTCAGGTTATGGGCGGTTATGGCTATATGTGTGAGTATCCTGTTGAAAAAATGATGCGGGATGCAAAAATATTACAGATTTACGAAGGAACCAACCAGATTCAGCGTAACGTTATAGGTCAGGAACTCAATAAAGAATATTCCTGATCAGAGCAATTGACTGAATTGACTGTTTTGGTCAATAACGGGCTATTTTTTTCGCTAGAGCTGAGATTTCAAGATAGATACAGGTTGTTGAATGAAAATTATCGTATGCATCAAACAGGTTCCGGACGCAAAGGATGTTCGGTTGGATCCTGTTACCAATACGCTTGCCAGAGAAGGTGTGGAATCGATCATGAACCCTTATGATCAGCACGCCCTGGAAGAAGCTGTCCGTCTGAAAGAACGGCTTGGCGGCGAGGTCATCGTGGTGACCATGGGACCACCACAGGCCGAGGAAATGCTGCGCCAGGCGATCAGTTGCGGCGCGGACAGTGCGGTGCTGGTCTCCGATAGAGCATTTGCCGGTGCCGATACCTGGGCGACAGCCTATACCCTTGAGAATGCGCTGAAAAAAATTGGCAGTTTTGATCTGATTCTCTGCGGTAAACAGGCAATTGATGGCGATACCGCCCAAGTGGGGCCCGGCCTTGCCACCCGTCTCGATGTGCCTTATTTAACCTGTGTGCAAAAGGTCCGTGAAGCAACCAAGACCGGGCTGATTGTCGAACGGATGATGGACGATGGCTATGACGTTGTTGCCGTGGACTACCCTGCGCTGCTCACAGTTGTCAAAAACATCAACGAACCCCGAGTGCCTTCACTTAAAGGCAAAATGAAGGCGAAAAAGGCGGAAATCGTCAAATTAACTGCGGCAGATATCGGCGCTGATGCCGCCTGTATCGGTCTGCCCGGCTCTCCTACCAAGGTTGTCAAGGTATTCCCCCCGGAAACCCGGAGCAAGCGGTCTGTACTGACCGGCACACTTGATGAACAGCTTGATCAGCTTGTTGAAAAATTGATTCCATATCTGTAACAGAGCGGAGTATTGAAAATATGTTGAAAGTAGATAAAGAGCTTTGTATCGGCTGTGGTATATGTGAAGACAGTTGTCCCTTTGGTGCAATAACTGTCAAGGACGGGTTGGCGATAGTCGGCGATTCCTGCACGCTCTGTGGAGCCTGTGTGGAAAGTTGTGAGGTCGGGGCGCTTCGTCTTGATATTCAATCGAAGCAGGCGCAGGACGACTTGGCGGCCTGGAGCGGTATTCTGGTTTTTTGCGAGTATCGGCGCAATGAACTGGCACCGGTCTCCCTGGAACTCTTAGGCATCGGCCGGCAATTGGCCGACAAACGTGGGGTGCAGCTCAGTGCCCTGCTGCTCGGTCATGAAACCGGAGAGACCGCCAAGTTGCTCATCGGTCATGGTGCTGATGTCGTGTACCTGGTCGATCACCCTGCCTTCGGGGAATTTCGGGATGATTGTTACAGTCTGATAACCGCGGATGTGATCAAGGAATACAAGCCGGAGATCGTCCTGGCCGGGGCCACCGCAATTGGTCGCTCTTTTATCCCGGGAGTCGCTACCATATTAAATGCAGGTCTTACCGCTGATTGCACCAAGTTGGAGATCCGAGAAGAAGACGGTGCACTGTTGCAGACTCGCCCTGCGTTTGGGGGCAATATTATGGCGACCATAGTCTCGGAATCGACGAGACCGCAGATGGCGACGGTTCGTCCGAAAGTCATGAAGCAACTGGAATACTCCGACTCACGCAATGGGAAGATTGTCACCATAACTCCGACGAAACAGCAACTGCAGAGTCGGGTACAGGTTCTCGAGTCGGTGGTGGAGGAAGGTGGTCAGGTCAATATTCAGGAGGCAGATATACTTGTCTCCGGTGGCCGAGGCCTTGAAAGCGCCAAAGGTTTTGAACTGATAAGAGAACTGGCGGAAACGATGGGAGCAAAGGTGTCCGCATCAAGGGCGGTGGTCGATGCCGGATGGATTCCTTATCCGCATCAAGTCGGCCAGACCGGGAAGACCGTGGCGCCGAAACTGTACATCGCCTGTGGTATCTCCGGGGCCGTGCAACATGTTGCCGGCATGCAGTCGGCAGACACTATTGTCGCGATCAACAGGGATGAACATGCCTCGATCTTTAATGTGGCCGATTATGGGATTGTCGGTGACCTGTTTGAAATCCTTCCTAAATTGATTAAAAAAATTGAGGAGCGTCGGTAAACATGAGGAGCCTGGAAGGAAAAATTGCCGTGGTAACAGGCGGCAGCCGTGGCATCGGTCGAGCTATCTGTGTTCGTCTGGCGTCCATGGGCGCATTGGTCTATATCAACTATGTCAGTCGATCCTCAGCTGCTGAAGAGACCCGGAAAATTATTCAAGAAGCGGGCAACAAAGCCGAGATCATCTGTTTTGATGTCGCTCAGAGTGATGCCGTCCAGGAGGCCTTTAAAAAAATACTTGCCGATGCCGGATCAATCGACATCCTGGTGAACAATGCCGGAATAACCCGAGACGGTCTTATGGCCAGAATGAAAGAATCCGATTGGGATGAGGTGATGAATACCAATCTCAAGGGGGCCTTTTTATGTGCGAAGGCCGCCTCAAAGGCGATGATGAAGAAGAAATGGGGGCGGGTTATTAATATTTCCTCAGTCTCGGGGGTAGCCGGTAATCCGGGCCAGGCGAATTACTCGGCAGCAAAAGCCGGTTTGATCGGACTGACCAAGTCCATGGCCCGGGAGTATGCGTCGCGCAATATTACCGTGAACAGTGTCGCCCCTGGTTATATTCAAACCGAAATGACTGACCTGCTCGATGACAAGGCCCAGGAACAGCTGAAGCGGGACATACCGCTGGCTGTATTGGGAACAACTGAGGATGTGGCCGGTGCGGTGGCCTATCTTGCATCCGAGGATGGCCGCTATATTACCGGGCAGACGCTCCATATAAATGGCGGTATGTATATGTAATTGTGATCCGACGTAACGGATAATTGTGGTGTTGTTGTAACGTAAAATCATTGCACATGGCTTAAAAAACTATGTCGAATTTCAAGTAAGGGAGAAGGACAATGGCAATCGAACAAAAAATGATTGATATAATCGTAGAACAGTTAAGTGTTGAAAAAGAAAAAGTCGTTGCAAATGCATCATTTGTTGATGATCTTGGGGCAGATTCTCTGGATCTCGTTGAACTGATAATGGCCATGGAAGAAGGTTTTGATATTGAAATCCCTGACGAAGACGCCGAGGGTATTACAACTGTTCAGGATGCTATCAACTACGTTAAAAAGCTCAAATAGCTTTGACATCAACTGAACGTAGCAATTTTTATATACCCCCCGTTTACACGCTGCGACAGTAACAATATATAAAAGGAGTAATTATTGTGAAGCGAAGGGTAGTGATTACAGGTGTCGGTTTGGTAACACCTCTTGGTACCGGTGTTGAGAAGAGTTGGCAAAATATTTGTTCCGGGGTAAGTGGCATTGATCTGATAACTCGCTTCGATACCAGTGATTACGCTGTAAAAATTGCTGCGCAGGTAAAAGATTTTCAGCCTGACGATTTCTTTGAGAAAAAGGAAGCAAAACACCTTGATCTTTTTGTCCAATATGGTCTTGCAGCCGCCCGGATGGCGGTCGACGACAGCGGTTTTCAGGTAACGGAGCAAAACTGCGGCAGGGTCGGCGTTATTACCGGTTGCGGTATGGGCGGACTGCCTACCATCGAAAAATACCATAGTATAAGTCTTGAAAAAGGGGCGAAGAGAATTACACCCTTTTTCATACCAATGGTCATCCCTAATATGCCTTCTGGTCATATATCCATGGCTATTAAATCCAAAGGGCCAAATCTTACCTTGACCACAGCCTGTGCCGCCGGAACCCATTCCGTCGGAGAGGCCTATCGGCACATTAAATATGGCTTGTGCGATATGGTAGTGAGCGGGGGAACGGAAGCGGTCATTTGCGGTCTTGGCGTTGCCGGTTTTTCTGCCATGAAGGCCTTGTCCGCTCGTAATGATGACCCAACAAAGGCCTCCAGACCTTTTGACAGAGATCGTGATGGTTTCGTCATGTCCGAAGGGGCAGGGATGCTCGTCTTGGAAGAGTACGACCATGCTGTTGCCCGGGGGGCTAAAATCTATGCCGAGCTTGGTGGCTATGGGTTGAGCAGCGACGCCTATCATATCGCCGCGCCCCCTGAAGATGGGGAGGGTGGGATGCGAGCGATGAAAATGGCCCTGGCAGATGCTGAACTGGCCCCTGAGGATGTCGATTATATTAATGCGCATGGTACCTCCACGCCACTCAATGACAAGTGCGAAACCCATGCCATAAAAACTGTGTTTCAAGAGCATGCCCAAAAGCTGGCGATCAGTTCTACCAAGTCGATGACGGGACATATGCTCGGTGCTGCCGGTGGCATTGAGGCGGTTTTTACCGCCCTTGCGCTCTACAATCAGATCGCCCCGCCCACCATTAATCTTGAAAATCCCAGTCCGGAATGCGATCTGGATTATGTTCCCAATATCGCAAGGAAGATGAATATTCGTGCCGCGCTGTCCAATTCTTTTGGCTTTGGCGGAACGAACGCCGTTGTAGCAATGAAAAGATGCAATGGGTGAGCTCCTCTTGGAGAGAAAAATGAAAATTGTCCTCGCTTCCGACCATGGCGGTTTTGATCTGAAAGAGAGAATCAAAAAAAGTCTTCTGCAGGCCGGCCGTGATGTCCTTGACGTTGGTTGTGATTCCGGTGACTCGGTAGATTATCCCGATTTTGCCGATAAAGCGGTATCGAGCATGCAGCGAGGCGAATGCCAGCGGGGGATCTTAGTGTGCGGTACCGGGATTGGCATGTCGATCGCGGCAAACAGGCACAGAAATATCAGAGCGGCTAACTGTTTTGATATCCAGACGGCGAAATTAAGCAGAGAACATAATGACGCCAACATCCTCTGCCTTGGCGCACGGGTTCTTGATACGGATAATGCCCTGCGCATGGTCAATGCCTGGCTTGAAACTGAATTTTCAGGCGGCCGTCACCAGAAGAGGATCGCTAAATATAGTGAGTAGTATGCGCTGGTTCTCTTACTGATCATGAATAAAGCCGATTTTGCCCCTGCGAAATCGGCTTTATTGTTTTCTGATGGTATCTCTTTGCCATACTGGTAATGTATTCATTACCCGGAATCGGAGTCGATTGAATGTTTGCAAAATATCTGTTTCCATAGGAGGTGTTCAATGAAATGCCCATATTGTGAGCATCTGGATAATCGAGTGATTGATTCACGTCTGAATAAGGATGCAACGATCACCAGACGAAGAAGAGAGTGTTTGGCCTGTGATCAGAGATTTACCACCTACGAACGGCTTGAAGTCATGTTACCCATGCTGGTGAAAAAGGACGGTCGACGCGAGGGATGGGATCGACACAAGCTTATTGTCGGGCTTGAAAAAGCGTGTGAGAAACGAAACGTCAGTCGAGATAAAATCGATGAATTTGCCGACGAAATTGAACATAAGCTGCAGGATTATGGAGCAAAAGAAATTCGCTCCGAGGTAGTAGGCGAATGGGTCATGGAAGGCCTGCCTCGTCTTGATGAAGTCGCCTATGTCAGGTTTGCATCAGTGTATCGGCAGTTTAAGGATGTCAATGAGTTTATGGATGAACTGAAAACACTGCTTGATTCAAGAGGAAAAGATGAAGGCAAAACAGGATAATCGTTTCATGCGTCTGGCCCTTAAAGAGGCTCGTAAAGGATTGGGGCGGACCTCGCCCAATCCCTGCGTCGGTGCGGTCATTGTCAAAGACGACAGGGTAATTGCCAAAGGGTATCATGAAAAAGCCGGAACTGCACATGCCGAAATACAGGCTATCCGGCACTCTTCTCAATCAGTAGTCGGGACAACTATCTATGTAACGCTTGAACCGTGCAATCATACCGGTAAAACACCACCGTGCAGCCGGGCTCTTCTGGAGGCCGGCTTCGCACGGGTGGTGGTCGGTATGACTGATCCAAACCCGCTGGTCAATGGCAGTGGTATTGATTTTTTGAGAGGCAACGGGATCGAGGTGACCAGTGGTGTCCTCGAACAGGAGTGCAGAGCACTGAACTTCCCCTTTATCAAGCACATCACCCAGGGGATGCCCTGGACTATAATGAAGGCCGGAGTGAGCCTTGATGGGCGGTTGAATTATCAGCATGGCCACAGTGGCTGGATTACTGGTGAAAAATCGGCGCATGCGGTACACAAACTGCGAAATACCGTTGATGCCATCCTTGTCGGCAGAAATACCGTCGAAATTGATAATCCCTCCCTGACGACCAGGCTTTCACGTGGCCGATCGCATGATCCAATCCGCATTATTCTCGACAGTGATCTGTCGACATCACTTGACTCCAAGGTCTATCACCTGGATTCGCCGGCACCTACCTGGGTTATTTGTGCAACAGATGCACCAGAATTGAATAAAAACGAGTTTGTCCGGCGTGGCATCAGGGTGATTGCCATTAATCGTAACGAAAAAGGTCTGGATCTCCTGTCACTGCTTAAAGTGCTCGGCAGGGAAAATATCTGTTCCGTTCTGGTTGAAGGGGGAGCCCGGCTGCATGGCGCTTTTCTTCGTGAAAAACTGTTTGATTACGCACATCTTTTTTATGCACCGCTCTTTGCCGGCGATCGTGGTGTTCCTTTGATTGAGGGATATCAGGTAGAAAATCGTCTCGCTGCTCCGCGACTGGTTCATCTTACCTATAAACCTCTTGGCGACGATATGTTGCTCTCCGGGCAGCTGAGTTATCCGTAACGTTATCCCTTAAGGAATAGGTTCCGACTTGTGACTGAGGTAGTGTTGGCACTCAGCAAAATTTTTGAAGGTGATAGACAGAGTAATTTCGTCTTTTTCAAAGGAAGGAGAATGGGAAATTGCATAGTTTGCCGGGAGTTGCAAGGTCCTCACCTGTTTGGCAAAGACCCCTTCGGCGAGTGCAGATGAGGGATGTATCTCCTGCTGCAAGAGGCTGCCAAGATGATGTATCTGCTGTGGAATGTTCAATTCAGCATGGTCGAGGATTGCTCTGATATCCTCTTTTTGTAAATAGGCAGTGATCGATGATCCCTCTCGGAAGGCGATATCCCGGAGAAGATAGAAAAACTTCTTCTGTTTGCCATCTCCCATGCCCAGGTCTTTGAATAATTGTACCAATGTCAGTCTGTCACTTTCCTCCGGGAGGGAAAGAATCTCCGCCACCATTCTCTCCTGCAATCGACCCGCATGGATTTCTCTGATGATTTTCTCATCTTGCTGGAGAATTTTCAGCACATCCGGCAGAGCGGATCGGCCATTTTTTAACTGCAGTTTTGTCCTGAAAAGGGTGGCAATATCTTCCATCTTTAAAAATTGACGAGCGATTTCGATGAACCGGGCCTTTTCCGCCAGAGAAAGGGGGGAGACACAACTCTGATCAGCCAAAATGAGATTTAAAATGCTGCTGGGAGGTGCATCTTTATCCACCACCAGACAGTCAATGGGCGACGGGTCACTCGATCTTCTTACAAATTCTATGCGCCTTGCCCCGGAGACTATTGCAAAGGTATCTGCAGCATCAGCAATGACAAGGGGAGGATGAATAACGCCATTCAGCGTCAAATTTTCCTGTAACTCCGGTGGAATAACCCTGTATTCCCAAGGGTGTAAATTCCAGGCAGGAGTGAAATTGATAGCATCCAGAGGTATGGACTGGTAGGAGAGAGACATGTTTTGCTTGCAGAAGAGAAGGTTAGATACAACCTGAGAAATTAACGCAGGATTTTAAGGAATTACTCGGCGTAAGCTATTTTTACCCAGCGAGCTGTTCAAATGTATACCAGAATCACAGGGGTGAGAGGGCAGATTACCCTCTCACATCGCATCAGCCTGCGTTGATTTTTTCGCGAAGTATCCCTGAAGGCTTAAAGGTGACGACTCGCCGTGCATCGAGGGTCAGTTCATCACCTGTCTGCGGATTGCGCCCTCTCCTCGGACTTTTGTATTTCACATTAAATTTACCGAATCCGCTTAACAGAAGATCAGAACCGTTTATAAGCGAATTTTTTGAAATACGAAGAAATGCCTCCACAGAATCACTTGCCTGCGCCTTCGTCAGGCCTTCATGATTTTTATATACCTGCTGCACTAAGTCCGCCTTGGTAAGAGTCATATTCCCTCCATGGTTGTCTGTCGTTAGCATACGATTTTTTCTAACAATAAACTTTAGATGGAGAAAGTCAAATCTTCTTGTAAAGAAAGGAGCTTGTCCCTAGTTTATGTACTAGACAACCGAGGCAATCTTGAAAATGGGCAGATACATCGCGACGACAAGAGCGCCGATCATCCCACCTAGAAATACCATCATAAAAGGTTCGATCATGGCCGTCAGATTCTCGACCGCCTGGTCAACTTCCTCATCATAAAAATCGGCAATTTTTTCCAGCATGGCGTCGAGTGCCCCAACGGTTTCGCCGACGTTGATCATTTGGACAACCATATTGGGGAACACTCCGCACTCCTCTAACGGTTCGGCGATCGGCCGTCCTTCGGCTATGGAATCACCAACCCTGAAGACCGCTTTTTCAATAACTTTATTGCCGGCGGTTTTGGCGACAACCTGGAGAGCCTCGAGAATAGGAACACCACTTTGGAGCATGGTGCTGAGCGTTCTGGTAAATTTGGCCACGGCCACTTTTCGCAGTAAAATGCCGATAACCGGAGCATTGAGCAGTCCTTTGTCTATTGTGAATCTGCCCTTTTCCGTGCCGTAAATTTTTTTAATAATCATAACCACAATAAAGAGTGCCATGAAGATATACATAATATTATTTTTAAAAAATTCACTGAGATTTACTACAATTTGCGTCGGCACCGGCAGAGACGAGCCAAAATCTTCAAACATTTTTGAGAAAACTGGAACAACAAATACCAGGATGATGACCAGGATGAGCAAGGAAATTGCCAGACAGATGGTTGGATAGGTCATGGCGCCCTTGATCTTCTTTTTCAGGGCCATGGATTTTTCCATGAACGTGGCCAGGCGGCCTAGAATGGTGTCGAGAATACCACCGGTTTCACCCGCCTCGATCATGTTGGTGAAAAGGTTGTCAAAGACTTTCGGTTTCTTGCGCATTGAGTCAGCCAGCGTTGACCCGGCCTCGACATCTTGCCTGATTTCCCCAAGGGCAGTTTTAAAAGTCGGATTGCTTTGCTGTTTCTCCAAAATTTCGATACCCTGGACCAAAGGGAGACCGGCATTAATCATCGTTGACAGCTGTCTGGTAAAAATAACGATGTCTTTACCTGAAACCTTGGGTTTGAAGATGGAGATATTTGCAAAAAGATCCTTAGGCTTTTCCTTTACAACGGGGTTGGAAATTCTTAATCGTTTGACCTGGGCCAGTGCTGCTGCCTGATCGGGAGCTTCCAGTTCTCCCTTTCTTTTTTCACCGTAAGAGTTTTTTCCCTTCCATACATAAACAGGCATTTTTGTCTCCGAGTTAGCGGATGTCTTATCTGAAAAACATCAGTCCTTTACATAAATACAAACACCAAATAATTTCGATTGTATATCAGGATTTTCCAGAATACAAGGTTGGACGCGTTTTAATGATATTCATTTTTTAGCAAAGAAAAATAGAGGGAAAATGCACTGTTTGCCAATCAATTATGAAAGGCTGGGCAATAAAAAAAGCTTGTCTACAGTAACCTGCCTTGGTATACTAAAAAATTGCTAAATATTTGTCTATGTCAGTCGTTGGTTTGCCGCGACTGTTGTTCCTGGCGTGAGCGGTTGGTGCGCCGGTAAGTGATTGACCGATTGGAGAATAAATATATGAAGAATCAGGCCACAGTAAATTACAGTGATGGTCGTTTTCAGCCTGTTATAGATAAGTGCGAAGGGTGTGGACGTATCGTTGAACAGGAAGAGGTACAGTACTGTAAAAGCTATCTGTATCCGGCAGCGAAATGGAAGTTGGGCTTTTGTAATTTTGCTACCCACGCAAAGCCGGAAATTAATATAATCAAGGTCAGAATCAACCCGTTGAAGGCTGCCAAACGAGCTTCAAAGAGAAAATAGTTCTCTGGTTTGCCGAGTAAAAGGGATCTGCGCGCAAGCAGGTCCCTTTTTTTTACATTTTTTATCCTTTCTGGGCTCAACGTTGGCCGAAAATCGCCGTACCGACTCGGACAATAGTTGCCCCCTCTGCAATGGCGATGTGAAAATCGCTTGACATGCCCATCGACAGTTCCGGTTTTTCAATCGCTGGAAAGAGTCCTTTCTGCATAAGATTTTCAGCCAGCAGCCGTAGATTCTGAAAGTATGGTCGCGACTGTTCAGCATCTTCCACTAACGGCGGCATAGTCATAAGGCCGCACACCCGTATATTTGATAAGGTGTTCAACTGAATGAGCAGTTCTTCCGTTTCACTGCTTTTCACGCCGGCCTTATGACTATCATCGCCGATATTTACCTGAATAAGCACATCCATGGTCTTGTTGAGGGTCTGGAGATGGTTGTTCAAGGCCTTGCCGAGTTTCAGGCTATCGACGGTTTCAATCATATTACAGGTTGCCGCGGCTATCTTGGCTTTGTTGCTTTGCAGATGGCCGATAAAGTGAAAGATGACCGCAGGCGGCGTCTGGTCTCTTTTTGCCTGTACTTCCTGAATATAATTTTCTCCGAAAATTACCTGACCAGCGGCATATGCCTCGCTTATTGCAGCGGCAGGAAAACGTTTGGAAACTGCGACCAGTCGAATATCCTCCGGGGATCTGCCGGCCTTGATGGCAACGTCGGCAATTTTTTCCTTAATTCTCTGAATATTTTCTGAAATCATGGCAAGAATTATTTCCTGTTGAATTTGAAAAGATTTTCAGCATTGGCTGTGGTTTGTCTGGCGAGTTGCTCGATGTCTATTTTTCGAAGTTCGGCAATTTTTTTTGCGGTATACAATAAATACGCAGGCTCATTGCGCTTGCCTCGGTATGGATGAGGAGCGAGAAACGGTCCATCCGTTTCCAGGACCATTGATTCAAGGGGGATGTCTCGGGCCACTTCGTGCAGGACAACGGCATTCTTGAAGGTCACGACACCGGGGATCGAGATCAGCATCCCCAGGTCTAAAACTTTGTGCGCAAAAGCAGTATCCCCGGAGAAACAATGCATAATTCCACCGTAATCAAGTGGCTTTGCTTCTTGAAGTATTTTAATAGTATCGTCGTTGGCCTCTCTGTTGTGGACAATTACCGGTAATTTAAGTGCATGGGCCAGATCCAGCTGTCTTTTGAAATGGGTTCGCTGATGTGCCGGGTCGGAATATTGCTTTACATAATCCAGACCGATCTCGCCAAAACCAACAATGTACCTTGCATGATCCAGGTAGAGCCGTTCCAGTTCGGTATAGTCACTGGTTTGGAGAGTATCGACGTCATGCGGATGAACGCCGATGGTGGCTGATACCTGTGGATACTTGCGTGCAATAACGACAGCTTCCCTGGAACTGGGCAGATCAATACCAATGGTAATGATTCTGTGGATATGGCTGGTCAATGCCACCTGCAACACCTTTTCCAGATCATGACCATATGCTGCCATATCCAGATGACAGTGTGTATCAATGAATTGACACGACTCAGTGAGCTGTGGCAGGTCGCTGCCTCGAGGTTGTAACTTAGGGTTCAAATGAAATTCCTCCACCTTTTCTTAGCAAAAATCACAGGAAGCCGCAATTTACCATTTTCCATCAACGTTCAATGGTAGTGTACTGCTTCAGTTGGAATTGAAAATACCATAGTAACAACATTTACCTATGGTTTTCATAGAGAATGAAAGTTAGACCAAAAAAATAAAATATATCTTCATATCGCTAAAAAACTATCATATAGTGGTAAGAGAAATATCATGACACATTGACTTTTACGCTTCGATAGCATGTACTATAAAAATGCGATTACAGATACCTTGCAAAGGTAAAAAGTTTTACTTTTTAAATTGTCCTTCGAAAAAAGCTGATACCAGCACCCAACATTTAAGATGAGGTTTGTGGCATGAATTACGGGATCGTCAGTCAAGAGCAACTCGAGCAGATAGATGTGATTTTGTCAGATAAACTGATAAAACTCGGTGTTGATTGTGTCATTATCATAGACATGGCTGGAAATATAATTACCGCAAAAGATAACGGCGAAAGCAAGTATGACGTCTATTCCTTTGCTGCACTGGCGGCTGGTAATTTTGCCACGGTTGATGCCATGGCCAAACTCGTTGGGGAACAGGAGTTTTCGCTGCTGTTTCATAAGGGGCAGGACTCGAATATCCATTTCAGCAAAATTGACGATGAGCTTCTTCTTATTTCTATGTTCGGCAAGGACATCTCTCTTGGTTTCCTTCGCTTGAATGTGGTGGATGTTATTGAAAAAATAAGTAATATTTGGGATAGAAAATAGATTCGAGCCGCTTTATGGCTCGGATGCCTCGGGGTAGTTAAGCATTGGGCTGATTTTTCTGAATGGAAAAACGAGAGGGAGTGGAACGTTGAGTTTTATCAACTTAAAGGACAAAGTTGTTCAGGTGAAGGTCGTGTACTACGGACCCGGTCGGTGCGGAAAAACTACCAATCTTGAATATATTAACCGCACGTACCGTAAACAGATCGCCTCCGAGATGGTAAGTCTTAAAACCCACGGGGACAGGACGTTGTTTTTTGATTTTCTTCCTTTTGATATGGGAAAGATCAAAGGCTATGATATAAAAATTCAGCTCTATACCGTGCCGGGACAGGTCAAATATAATGCAACTCGAAAACTGGTCCTGAGAGGTGTGGACGGTATAGTCTTTGTCGCCGATGCGATGGAGAAGCAGCGCGAAAAAAATATTCGCTCCTTAAATCAGTTGCATGAAAATCTTCAATCGTACAAGGAGAGTATTTTCAGGATACCTCTGGTCATGCAGTACAACAAAGTTGACCTAAAAGAACACGGAATTCCAATTCTCCCGACCTCCGTGTTGGAAAAAGATCTCAACAGCCGACTGAGGGTACCTTACTTTGAGGCAAGTGCGATTACCGGATATAATGTTGCCGCGACCCTGAAGAAAATTATCTCTTCCTCGGTGATTTCAATACAGAAAAAATTACTCTAGAGAGAGCTGTGGTGAAACAGTATACCGAAAACCAATATGACGACGATTTGACAGTTGGAACAGATGACTACGATGATTCATATTACACAGGTTCGGTTGATCTTTTCGAATTTTCCAACGACGAACAATCGCCGATCAGTCGGCTAAAAAGCCTCATTCTGTCTATAGATTGGGAGATAACCGATGAGATCCTCATGCAATTTAATGAGGAACTGTTAGATCTTCGGGATATCTGGGCCAATGAGAAAATAAATCTGATTTATGTCCAGGCGCTGGAAAAAATCAGCAAGTATATCTATCAAAAGAAGGCGGATTCTCATCCCAGTGCCATTAAGTTGCTTCTCACGCTCTATCATAATCTTGAGAAAATCGTTTCATCGTATGATCTTACCGAAGAGCAGAAAAAAGAAATTTTGCTGGAAGATGTCAAAAGATTTGAAAGTCTTAAACGTCATATCAGTCAACACACCGAGAGTGTTGATAAAATGCAACCCGCAGAACCGTTTCCAGGGATAAAGATTGAAGGAAATGATCACAAAAAAGATCTCTTGAACCTCAAAGCCATCGTCCTCGGCATTGATTGGGAGATCACTGACGAAGATCTCAATCAGCTGCGACAGGAGGTTGTTCGCCTTGAGAAGAAGTTTGCTGACAGTAGACCGAAACTTATACTTTTGCAGGGCATCGGCACCCTTGGGGCGTACATAAAACTGAAAAAGAGCGATGCCCATGCCGACGCCTTCACCATATTACATCTTTTTTATGAAAGTCTCGAAAAAATAGTTGCCACATCAATGCGCCTGGAAGAAGAAAAAGCTATTCTTTTTCCGGCAGTTGAGAAATTCAACTCTTTTAAAAAGATGTTAGGTTCGACCATTGCCCCGGAGGCGATCGGCCGAATTGACCAAGAAACCGCAGAAGATGAAAGCCCGGCGGGTTCAGTGATAGCACCGGCTTTTGCCGATCTTCCGGAAGAAATCATCGGTTTCCAGGCGGAAGAAGAGGCAAAAAAACTCGGTTTGACCACTTCCGGCAGTATTAATGATCATATTGAAAGTTTTTTCACGGGACAGAACTGGCAAAGCCCCGATGTCCCCGTGCACAACGACGGTGCCGCCGCGGCAACAGGAATACATTCTGAAATTGCCCTCCAGGGTGTCGATGTCGAGGCAGACGATGAGGACGAGTTCGAAGACGGCGGGCCATCAGCAAGTCGGGCCATTGCTCCTGCTTTAAGCTCGGTGATTGATGACAGGCCATCACCTTCTGTTCAGGAAGAAATAGTGCAGGATGAGGGGTTGTTCGCTTTTGATGAAAGTGCAGAGGGCTTGCTTGCAGACGAGGAAGAAGTGGAAAGCTCTCTTGATTTCGATTTTGTCGATGAGGAACAAGAGAGTGCAGGCCCTGATTTCAGTGCATTGGATAGAGATGTTGTTCTGCAGGGGGTAGATGTCGAGACTGAAGCCGATGATGATTCCGAGGAAGAAGCCCTGCCGTTGATGGGAGGAGATCTGGCTCCCGCTCTTGTCGAAAATGATGAAGTGAGTATCTATGATGCCGCAACGTTAGAGAGTTCCCCGGAAAATAAAATTATTGATGATGAATTTGCCGGGACCTTGGGCGGCTTCTTCGACGAAGAAATTGAATCACACCTCTCTGCTGCACCGAAGATGGCAGATATAACGTTGTCCGTTACTTCACTCTTGGAGACGCCTGAGGAGGGTGTCGCTCCTTTATCAGCAGAGGATATTGACGAAGAAGAGGTCATCTTTGAACTGGTCGAAGAAATCGAACAGTCGGTCGCTCCAGGACATGCCCGCGGCACAGTTGAACAAAGGTCTTCCAGCGAATTGTTCGAGGCTGAGGATGCTCTTGTAGCCTCAGCATGGTATGCCGAAGCAGAGGGGGGGGACGTTGAAAAGGTTCTGCATACACCTGCGCCCCATCCGGTAACGGGCGTCGCTGATGATATGTATGGACCATTGCGCACCTGTGTCGATTCGCTTGGACTTGAACTCGATGATAAGGTTATTCGGGGCCTTTGGCGTGAGATCGAATCTCTACGGCAAAGCCTCATGGACAAGCCACTGGAAAAAACCTTTTTGCTGTTATTGGCAACTATTACCAGGCATATTGATCAGAATCGTTATGATTCAGAGAGCGATGCGTATGTTTTGCTGCAATCCGTTTGTGCCGGACTGACCGCAGTGCAGGAGAATCATCTCCAGCATAACCAGGAAATGCTGTTCACTGCAACAGAAAAAGTCTTGAAATGGCAAGAGGAACTCCTGCTCGAGCAGATCCGATAAAATAAAGCTGCCCTGACGATTGGTAGTCCGATCTTCGCAGATCAGCAAAACACAGCCAAAGAACCGGCCGGATTAAAAAAAGAGCAGGGAGGAGTATCCGGGGTGGGGGATACAGAAATACCCAGTGATGATCTTAAACAGGAAATTTCAACGCTGCGTAGGAATCTGCAGAATGAAATCGCCGAGTTGCAGAAAGAATTAAAAGGTGAGTATTCATAATTTTCGGATAAGACAAAATACCATCGAGTAGTGCAAAGGGTTATCTCTTTTTGGGAGGTAGCCCTTTTTTATATGAGTACTTATCGATGCCAGGCGATAGAGGACAAAAGGGCGTAGCTGCAAAGAGACAGGCAAATTATTATGACGATAGCCCTGAAATGTTTATTTGCCGGGTGTGCTGAAAATAATGCCAGGAGAAAAAGAAGGGGTATGGTAACTCCAGCGATGAGCGGAGACAGGTAGCGCAGCAGTTCCTGAAGACCGAGAAAAAACCACGGTCCTGATATATAGCTTATGCCGAGACGGTCCGGCTCCAGTGGTGCCGAAATGAAAACTGAAAAGACCAGTATTGTCGCGATAAGAGGGATATAGTCACGAACGTTGATGCGGTATGTGCGTAAATGATTCCAGGCAAAGATCAACAGGAGAAGATCCAGGGCGATGACATGGTGGATGTACACTTTTCTCAAGCCACTGTCAGACAAGGAAAGAAAAAGGTCATTGAGGGAAGGTCCAAAAACAGGTATGGCCAGCATAATATTTTCAGCGATTATGCCTGCTGAAGAGCCGGTATTGTCTCCTCTGAGGACATAGCCGGTAAAGAGCAGCAGCAGGATGAGGGGAAGGCTGCCGATCAGCCGAACCCATTCCATCCTGCTGTAGTTTGACGTTTTTTGGTAAATCGCCAGCAAATGAAAACAACAAAAGAAAAAGAAAAACTGGCTGGAATAGAAATGTAATGATCGAAAAAAACCGCCGTAGGGTGCGAGCAGATCAATCGCCGTTGTTGAGTAGAACGGATTGAGATAATCATACTGCAGACCGACAATAATGCCGGAGAGCAGGGAAATATAGAACGCTATCAGTGTCCAGGCACCCCATTTGAGCTCTTTTAAGGTGGAAAGAAATTGGACAAAGATGGTGAGGGGTCGATAAAGAGACTTAGGTAGTAACAACATAGAGAGGTTCGTCTTGTCTTTTTTCGACTGGAAAGAAGGTGAGCGGTTTTTGCGCCGGGCCCTTAACGACTTCTCCTGTTTCGACATGAAAGCGGCTCTGATGGCAGGGGCATTCGAGAATGTCCTCTTCTTCAAGATAGTTCAGTTTGCAGCCTAAATGAGTACATTTGCGCGACACTGCCCAGCATTTGTCATCGCGGTCGAAGAGGATAAATGCCGTATTGACCAAAAAACCGGCAGCCGGTACCGGTTTGTCGATGTTTATATACGTTGGCTTTTTGGGAATCGTAAAGCCGACAAATTGCAAAACAGGATACAAAAAAGCTCCTGCCCCAAAAAGAGTTAAAAACTTTCTTCTCGAAGAGTTCTTTTGTTGTGTCCAGCTTGTTTTTTTCATGGGTTGGATGTTGAAAACTTCTTTATGAGCATGTCATTGACGTGGGGTGGCACCAGGTCGCTGACGTCGCCGCCATTTCTCGCCGCGTCTTTAATGATCGACGAACTGATATAAATCCAGCGGAAACCAGGCATCAGAAATACCGATTCGACTTCTCTTTTCAGTTTCCGGTTCATCAGTGCCAATTGAAATTCATAGTCAAAATCCGATACAGCCCGAATCCCGCGAACGATCGCCTTGGCATTGTGCCGATAGGCATAGTCGACCAGCAGTCCTGAAACAGAGCGTACCTGAATGCGTTTTCTGCCGTTAAAAGACTCTTCGATCATCCAGATTCTTTCTTTCAGGCTAAAAACCGGATCTTTCGCCGAGTTGACGGCTACCGCGACAATAACCTCGTCAAAGAGGTTGAGCGCCCTGTCGATAATATCAAAATGACCCATGGTGATCGGGTCAAAGGTTCCCGGATAGATGGCGATGGATGGTTTACGGGGTTCCTCGATGGTCATTGTATTCTCTTTCTGAAAATTAATGGGATAGGTCTGTCCTGCATCGGGCTATGTTATGCGACAGCCGATGATCTGTAAAAACAAAAGGCCGTCTCGCCATAGACTCGTCTATCAATCAGTTCGAGTGTTGCAAGGGAGGTCGGCAATTCCACGGTATGTTTCTCTTCGACTATTAGTAGGCCATTCTGGGTTAAAAGGCTACTATTGTTTATAAATTCAAGCACGGAAAACGATATGTTCTGCGCATAGGGTGGATCGGCGAAAATAATATCGAATCCTTGATGTGTTTCCTGCGGCAGTTTGTGCTTTGGGATACTTTTCGTTAAATCATGCTGCACCACGCGTATGCCGCAATCTCCTCTATAGCCGTTGAGGCAGAGAAGAATGTTCTTTTTGATGAGCTGCAGTGCAAGGCGGTTGTTGTCGATAAAGACGATAAATCGGGCATGGCGGCTAAAGGCTTCAAGCCCCAATGCACCTGTACCGGCAAAAAGATCAAGAACCGTCGCATCGACGATTCGATTGCCGAGTATATTGAACAGGGCCTCTCTTGCCCGGTCAGAGGTAGGGCGAATGCATTTCTCGTGCAGGGGAGGAGTGAATAATTTGCGGCCTCTTGCCGTTCCACCAATAATTCTCAAAAGTAATCGATATGGTATGGATTTTCAGAAAAAACGCATTGAGTTTTGCCAGGGCATAATAGATGCAATACGTCAAGTGTATCAAAGGTGAAGGAATTCCCCCTCACAAGGGGTTGTGTCGGGCACCCATCATGGGCGGAGACGTCCGAGGAGAGTTTCTCCCGCACGGACCTTGTCACCTATTTTGATGCGTACCTCGGTTTCGAGGGGCAGGTAGAGATCCACTCTGGAGCCAAAGCGAATAAGGCCGAACCGGCGGCCTCGTATTACTTCGTCGCCCGGTTCCAGCCAGCACACAATTCTTCTGGCAATAAGCCCCGCAATCTGGACAAAGGCCAGTTTCTTGCCTTCTGCGGTGGCAATGACCGCCGCGCAATATTCATTTTCCAAGCCGCCTTTCGCGCTGTCCGCTGAATAGAACTTGCCGGGTTTGTAGACTATTTTCTCGACTCTCCCCGGGAAGGGAATTCTATTGACATGAACATTGAAAACATTCATGAATATTGAAATTTTGAGAGCCTCCATTTCTGTAAATGGATTTTCCTGAACCCTTTCCACCTGTATTACTTTCCCATCCGCCGGGGAGACCAGAGCATCGTCACCTGTCGGCACAAATCGTTCTGGATCTCGAAAGAAGCAGAGGGCAAACGTAGTGACAATAAATAAAAGTATTGTCGCGGCCGGCAGTTCAAGAAGGGCAAGAACAAAGGTGCAGAAAGCGGCAAAGGCGATAAAGGGGTACCCTTCCTTTGCGACCGGTACTTGAGGTGTGAGCATGAAAATGTGTACCCTTTTTGAGATGAATTATTTAGCTTTGTTTGCCCGGGACATGGCGATGATGCCGGTCCGAACGATTTCCTTGATGCCGATGGGACGCAGGATATCAATGACCGCCTGAATTTTTGAAGCGGACCCGGTGAGTTCTACCGCATAACTCTTCGCACTCACATCGACAACCTTGCCCCGAAAGATATCAATGACCCGCAGGACCTCGGCGCGGGTATGTGCCTCGGCCTTCATCCGGATCAGCACCATTTCTCTTTCGACATATTCTTTATCTGTTATGTCAGTCACTTTGATGACATCTATCAATTTATGGAGCTGCTTGGTTATTTGCTCAATAATCGCATTATCACCCCTGGAGACGACAGTCAGACAGGAAACACCGGGTTCGAGAGTTTCCGCGACACAGAGACTTTCGATATTAAATCCGCGCCCACTGAAAAGACCGGTTACCCGGGAAAGAACTCCCGGTTTATTTTGCAGTAATACAGAAATCGTGTGTTTCATCTAGGTGATCCTGGGTAGAGTAGGTTCAGTTTTGTAGTAATTGATGGCGTCGTAACAACGAACAAGATGAAGCTTTTTACGTATCCATCGGTAATCGAAGTTTTTATGAGTTTGTCGATGCCACCTTAAACAAGCAGCATCTCCGTGTTTCCTTTGCCGGCAGGAACCATCGGGTACACACCTTCTTCCTTTTCAATCTTAAAGTCCATAATGACAAGATTATCAGTCGCCAAGGCCTCTTTGACAACAGGTATCACCTCACTTTTTGTCGTAGCTCTGAGACCAACGGCACCGTAGGCCCTGGCAAGTTCGACAAAGTCGGGAGTGACATCCATGGTTGTCGAGGCGTAGCGTTTATCGTAGAACAGTTCCTGCCACTGTCGTACCATGCCGAGATAACTATTATTAAGAATGGCGACCTTGATCGGACATTTATATTGCTTTGCCGTGGCCAGCTCCTGGATGTTCATCTGGATAGAGCCGTCGCCGGCAATATCAATGACTATCTTGTCCGGAAAGGCCATCTGAGCGCCTATGGCGGCAGGGAGGCCAAAGCCCATGGTACCCAGACCACCGGAGGTAACAAAATGGCGGGGGTAGTCAAATTGATAGAACTGGGCAGTCCACATCTGATTCTGACCCACTTCGGTGGTTATAATGGCCTCGCCGCCGGTAAGTTTA
This sequence comes from Desulfocastanea catecholica, assembly GCF_054657295.1. Taxonomy (NCBI): domain Bacteria; kingdom Pseudomonadati; phylum Thermodesulfobacteriota; class Desulfobulbia; order Desulfobulbales; family Desulfobulbaceae; genus Desulfocastanea; species Desulfocastanea catecholica. The sequence goes on along the minus strand of NZ_BAAHYZ010000005.1, from coordinate 72,566 downwards.
TGGAGTGTTTCGATGACGTACTGCGGCTTGATGATGTCGTTGTTTTCTTTGTAGCACAGTGGATGTTTTGCCGTCCATTCGCGGATAAGACCCAACCATGGTTGATGCCTTTCCGCCTCATCTTCCAGACTGACATTTGCCTTGGTGTTAAACCATTCGTTTATGGCGGCAAGAGCGTTTTTGCAATCGGCAACGATGGGGACATCGACCTTCACATTTTTACTGATGGAGGTGGGGTCGATGTCGATATGGATGATCTCGGCCTTCGAGGCGAATTCGGCAAGTTTGCCGGTCACTCTGTCATCAAACCGTGCCCCGACTGCTATCAACAGGTCACATTCAGCAACAGCCATGTTCGCAGTGTAGGTGCCGTGCATGCCGAGCATACCCAGGGAAAGCTCGCTGGTGCCGGGAAAAGCACCAAGGCCCATCAAGGTCATGGTTACCGGTATATTGAGTTTTACTGCCAGCTCGGTGAGTTCCTTGGAGGCGTTGGATAAAATGACCCCACCCCCGACATAGAGTATCGGTTTTTTTGCTTTTATTATTTTTTTACAGGCCTTTTCAATCTGCACGGGATGGGGCTTGTATGTCGGCTGATAGCTCAATATGTTAATAACAGGTCGGTCCGGAAAAGTGAGCAGGCCACCGAGAATATCTTTCGGCAGATCAACCAGCACTGGACCGGGACGACCAGAGCGGGCAATATGGAAGGCTTCCCGTATGGTCGGCACCAGATCTTCCGGTTTGGCGACCAGATAATTGTGTTTGGTGCACGGCCGTGTAATGCCGACAATATCCACTTCCTGAAAGGCGTCGTTGCCGATGAGGGCGCGGGGAACCTGGCCGGTTAATACCACAAGGGGCACGGAATCCATGTAGGCGGTAGCGATTCCGGTGACGCCATTGGTCGCTCCTGGGCCGGATGTGAGTAAGGCCACACCGACTTCACCGGTCACCCTGGCTAATCCATCAGCTGCGTGCACTGCGCCTTGCTCATGTCTCACCAGAACATTGGTGATCTTCGACTCCAGCAATGCGTCATAGAGGTCGATGACGGCACCTCCTGGATAGCCAAAAATGATTTTTACGCCCTCTTCCTCAAGACACTTCACGACTGCCTGGGATCCGGTAATTTTCCCCATCAATGTATTTCCTTATAATAATTGAAAAACTTTCGTCGGCATTGAAGAACATATTGAAAAACCGATGAATTTAAGACGAACAGAAAATATATCTGTCAACTCAGGATCTGTCAACCGGCAAAGGGTGCTGCGGAGGGGGGCAGCGAAAATTATAAAAAGATCGCTGTGTTTTAGGTTTTTAAAAAAAACCTGCTTGACAACATCGGCCTATGATGTGTAATTTGACCATTCAGTATCAGTATTTCTAAAATTTAAAAATAATACGAATGAACTTTATAAACTCGCTACTCTCTCTTCTACTAGGTTCTCTGCTGCCCAAATCCGTGGCTGAGGAGGAGGAGTTGTAGTCTGCTGTAAAAAACTCAAGACACCCTCAAAGGCCACGGTTTTTCAACCGTGGCCTTTTTTTTTGAACTTATCGGACGGACAGAACGTATCGAGGAGAACATATGAAACCGGAATTAGTAAAAAAATATCGCCCTTATCCACCGATCAATTTACCGAACCGAACATGGCCTGAGAAAAAGATAGAAAAGGCGCCAATCTGGTGCAGCGTTGATCTGCGCGACGGTAACCAGGCCTTGATTCAGCCGATGAGTCTGAAAAAGAAACTGGAGATGTTTGCTCTGCTTCTGCAACTCGGCTTCAAAGAGATCGAAGTAGGTTTTCCCTCTGCATCGCAGGTGGAGTTTGATTTTACCCGGCTGCTTATTGAGGAAAATCTCATTCCGGAAGGGGTGTTGATTCAAGTCCTCACCCCGGCAAGGGGCGAATTGATCAAAAAAACCTTTGCATCAGTGAAGGGCGCCAGAGAAGTTGTCGTTCATCTGTACAATTCCACATCGACGCTGCAGCGAAGAGCAGTCTTTAAAATGAGCAAAAAAGAGATAATCAGTCTCGCCGTGCAAGGCGCTGCTTTGTTCAAGGAGGAAGAAAAGAAATATCCGGAAACTGTTTTCAGGTATGAATATTCCCCCGAGAGCTTCACCGGAACCGAGTTGGCTTTTGCCCTGGAAATCTGTGAAGCGGTGATGGGCGTTCTCCAGCCAACCCCGGAAAATAAGGTGATTATTAATCTGCCGGCAACAGTCGAGTTGTCAACGCCAAATATATATGCCGATCAGATCGAATGGTTCTGCCGCAACATGGCCAAGAGAGATTTGGCGATTATCAGCCTGCATACGCATAATGACCGTGGATGTGCTGTCGCCGCCACCGAACTGGCATTGATGGCCGGCGGCGAGCGGGTGGAAGGGACGCTGTTCGGTAACGGTGAGCGGACCGGGAATGTGGATATCCTGACGCTGGCATTGAACATGTTTACCCAGGGCGTTGATCCGGGACTGGATATCAGTGATATTAATAACCTGATTGAGGTCTATGAACGGATCTGCCGCCTGCCGGTCCATCCGCGTCACCCCTATGCCGGAGAACTCGTCTATACGGCATTTTCCGGTTCGCATCAGGATGCAATAAACAAAGGAATGCATGAATATGAGACCAGTGAGTCAGGTGAATGGGCTGTGCCCTATCTGCCGATAGATCCGTCGGATGTCGGCCGGACATACGAATCGATTATTCGTATCAACAGCCAGTCAGGCAAAGGCGGCATAGCCTATGTGCTGGAAAAAGATTATGGTTTCAAACTGCCGAAAGCCATGCAGCCGGAATTCGGCAAGATTATTCAGGCAGTTACCGACCGAGAGGGAAGAGAACTGATGCACAGCGAAATTCTCGAAACTTTCGAGAACGAGTACCTTTCCTTATCCCATCCATACGAGCTTGAATCGTTCAATGTAGTCAAGCGGCATATCAGCAAAGGAGAGAAGAAGTCACAGGCGGACGTCGAATGCACGCTGCTGGTACATGGCCGGGAAATGACTGTTTCGGCCTCAGGTAATGGACCTCTGGACGCTTTTTGTTCAGCCTTGAAGAGGGAAATCACTGGAGATTTTACCCTTACCAGCTATCATGAGCATGCTTTGAATGGTGGTTCGAGTGCAAAGGCGGCAGCGTACATTGCCATTGAAGCGCCAGATGGCGCGGTGAGCTGGGGGACGGGAGTCGATACGGATATTATTATTGCTTCGATAAAGGCCGTTCTGAGCAGCTTGAACCGGTTGGAAAAATACGCGCGGGACTCGAAGGTGGCTGAGATGGCTGAGGTCGCTGTGAAATGATCCCCGAAATGAATGGGTGATTGTTTCTTTTTTTGTCGGTGGTCGCCCATTCAGTATTTATGACCGGCAATGAACTGAGCAATGGTGCTTCTGCTGAGAAACAGTGCCGATAAAATGTGGCTGTCGATCTTCAGGGCCGGTATCATCCGGATGCCAGCCTTCCAGCTTTGCTGCGGAGCCGACAGGACATCTATTTCCTGCACCTGTATTTCCGGATCAGCGGCGCTTATTTCGCGTAAATATTTTCCGGCTAAATGACAGCGTGGACATAGCGTTGATTTGTACAGAGTTATGAGCATTATATTGTAAATACGGCTGAACAATTCGAGACGGAAACAGACATCTGTCTTTGATGAAAAAAGTTTCAAAGCCCCGACTATAGCTACCCTTCAATTTTTTCACAACCAAAGACTGCGCAATTTTTATTGTGCCGGGGCATGAAAAAACACCATTGACCATTAAATGATATTTTTACTTTTCTCGGCATTTTTTAGAATTCGGTATGCTATACTGTCAACTGGGTGGATTGTTCTACTGGGGAAGGAAGAGGAAAATAAATCGTAAAGGGCCGGCTCTGTCGGTAAGGGTAGCATTATGTATATTTCAGAATATATGACGTCCGGACCGATGACCATATCTTCCGCTGTTTTACTTCCGGAGGCCAGGCGGATGCTCAATGAATATAACATCCGCCATCTGCCGGTGGTCGACGGGGACAACAGACTTATCGGTATTGTTTCCGACAGGGATCTGCGCTCGGCATATCCGTCATCCGTAACCTCAAGAGCGGAAAAACTGCTGGCTTTTGAACAGGTAGAAAAAACCACGGTTGCCGATATGATGACCACCTCGTGTTCTACCCTCGGACCCGAGGCGACCCTGGACGATGCACTGGTGATCTTTGACCGAGATAAGGTCGGCGGGATTCCAATTGTCAGTGAAGACAACGTCGTGCTCGGCATTTTCTCGCTCCTTGACCTTACCGCAGCCTATCGGAAGATGTTCGGCGGCGCTGAAGAAGGGTCGATTTTCATCGGCATTAAAGACGATGATCGCGAGAACATCTTGAGCGAAATTGTACTGTTACTTGAACAAAACGGCATTCTGCTCAGCCGATTGATTCGACTGGTTGAAAAAAATCAAGTGACAAAAATATTTATGCGGGTACATAGCCAAAAACCGGTAGAGGTGTATAAACTTCTTCGGTCAAAAGGTTTTATCTTTCTGGAACCGTAGATGGTTTGCAAGAGATTGCCGGATCGAAAGCACACTTCCGAGGAAATCCATGACAACTGAACAGGTAGCGTGCAGGAAATGCGGCAACTGCTGTAAACAGGGCGGGCCTGCTTTGCATAGCCAGGATCTTGAACGTATTAAAAGCGGCAAAATTCCAGTGAGCGGCCTGATCACCTTCCGGAAAGGGGAGTTGGCATCTAACCCGTTGACCGGAAAAATTCAGCCGGTTGCGGTTGAACTGGTGAAAATTGCCGGTACCGGGCGACAATGGGCTTGCTGCTACTATGACGCAGAGTCGGGTTGCACCGTGTATGCAGACAGGCCCCATGCCTGCCGGGTGCTCAAATGCTGGGATACCCGGGAACTCCTGGCTCTCGTCGAAAAAGATACCTTAAGCCGCTGCGATATCCTTGAGATCGGGGATCCCCTCGTTGCGGCGATAAGGGAACATGAACGCATCTGTCCCTGTGATGATTTAGGCTGTGTTCAAGCCAACTTCGGCCGGCTGTCGGAGGAACAGAAAAATGAACTGGAAAAACGGGTGCGCGCTGATCTGCGCTTTCGCACCAGGGCCATTGGTGATTTTCAGTTGAACGTCAGGGAAGAGCTGTTCTATTTTGGCCGGCCGCTCTTTCAATTGCTGCAGCAGTTAGGTGTCCGTATTTTTGAGACGCCGGCAGGAATTCACCTGAGCTGGGATAAATAACGCATTCCGGCCGGAACACTTGCCGCCCGGAATGCGTCACACCCCTTTCCCTTCCTACCAGGTCTTTCTCGACAGCTCTTCCCCTCTGGTGGAAATGGTAATCTGCTCCACCGGAACTGCCTTGCCGGCTCTTTCGATCGCTTTCTGGACGATGACGTTCATGGCGGAACAGCAGGGAACCTCCATTATCAAAATCGTCAGGCTTTTGAGATTACAGGTACTGATAATTTCGGCAAATCTCTGGATATAGCTCTCCGCGTCGTCAAATTTAGGACAGCCCATCATCACCGTCTTGCCGGTCAGGTAGGTTGCCTGGAAATTTCGAGCCGCCACTGCCGTGCAGTCCGCAGCGATCAGCAGATCGGCGTTCTGCAAAAAAGGCGCGTTGGCGGGGATGAGACGAATCTGTACCGGCCAGTGGGTCAGTGCCGAGCTGCCCGCGTTGTGTGCCGGGATCTGTGTTGGAATATTGGCCGACTGACATGACGAACCGCCGACCGGGGGGGCGGTTTTAAACGACTGGATATGGGTTGAGGCGCAGCCGCAATCCATCATTGCCGGCTGTGGCGCGGCAGCCTTTTTCTTTTCTGCCGCAAGGTAGGCCTCAACCGCATCTTCGTCAAATTCGTCTGCTTCGCGTTTGATAACCTTCAACGCTCCGGTCGGGCAGGAACCAAGACAGGCGCCCAGGCCATCACAGAGTTTGTCGGCGACCAGTCTGGCCTTGCCGTCGATAATTTTCAAGGAACCTTCGGCGCAATCGGGTACACACTGTCCGCAACCGTCACATAATTCTTCATCTATTTGTATAATATTTCTTACTGCTTTCATATTGGTATCCTCTCGTTCGGGTGATGATTGAGGTCGTTTGTAACTGATGCGCAAGCAAGGATGTTTTCCATTCCTACCCTGGATGTGCGGCAATCAGCAGCCTATGTCTCTATAATAGCACAGGCGGCCGGGAAATCTTTGATCTGGGTCAAATAACCTTTTTTATAGTGCAAAAAATATTCTCTGTATTTCATGTTGTCAAAGCGGTGAGACGGACACGGGTGTTGTGCAAACATAAAAAAGGCGCGGTATCGTAATCGATACCGCGCCTTGTCGCTCTTGCCGGGTAAAAACTTTTACCCGAGGATGGCCTGGAGGTCCTCCTCCGGGGTCGCCGCGATAGGCTTACAGGCAAAGTTTTCCACCAGAACGTTCAGCACGTTTGGTGAAATAAAGGCGGGCAGCGAGGGTCCGAGGCGGATATCTTTTATGCCGAGACTAAAAAGGGTCAGCAGGATAACCACGGCCTTCTGCTCATACCAGGATAACACCAGTGACAGCGGCAGGTCATTGACACCACATTCGAAGGCACCGGCCAGTGCCACGGCAATCTGGATCGCCGAGTAGGCATCGTTACATTGTCCGACATCGAGAAGGCGGGGAATGCCGCCGATATCGCCGAGTTTCTTGTCAAAGAACCGGAATTTGCCGCAGGCAAGGGTCAAAATCATGCAGTCTTCAGGTACTTTTTCGACGAATTCGGTGTAGTAGTTACGACCGGGCTTGGCGCCGTCACAGCCGCCGACCAGGAAGAAATGACGGATTGCTTTGTTTTTCACCGCGTCGATCACCTTGTCGGCAACCCCAAGCACGGTATTGCGGGCAAAGCCGACCAGAACACTGCCCTTGTCGCTGTCTGCCGCAAAACCGGGTAATGCCAGGGCACGGTCGATGACCGGAGTGAAGTCTTTGTCCTCGCCGATATGCACGAGGCCGGGCCAGCCAACCAGACCGGTAGTAAAGACGTTCGCTTTATAGTTGTCGGCGGGCTTCTGGATGCAGTTGGTGGTGAAGAGAATTGCCCCGGGGAATTGCGGAAACTCCTTGTGCTGATTCTGCCAGGCGGTTCCGTAATGGCCATAGAAATGGCTATACTTCTTCAGTTCAGGATAGCCGTGGCAGGGCAGCATTTCCCCATGGGTATAGATGTTGATACCTTTCCCTTCGGTCTGTTTCAGCAATAATTCCAGATCTCGCAGGTCGTGGCCGGATATCAGGATTGCCTTGCCGGCTTTGGCGCCAAGAGGCACTTCCGTGGGGACTGGATGACCGTAGGTGCCGGTGTTTCCGGCATCGAGCAGTTCCATGGCCTTCAGGTTCACTTCGCCGCATTTCAACGCCAGGCCAACCAGCTGTTCGAGGTCCTGGCCGCTTTTGGTCAGCTCCGCCATGGTCTCATGGACGTAGGTATAGACTGCATCGTCTTCCTGACCGAGAATGGCGGCGTGATCGCCGTAGGCAGCAAGGCCGCGCAGGCCGTAGACGGTGATCTGTTTCAGGGAGCGAAGGTCCTCGTTATCGTCGAGCTTGTGCATGAAATCGAGCGCTTCCCCCTGGGCGGTGAGTCCTTCGAGAGTCGACGATGGGGTAAATGATGCAGCAGGTGCATCAAAGTCGACCGTGCCGCCGGCAGCAAGCACCTTTACTTTTAACGCGTCGCGTAATTCGACGGTTTTATTGATCCAGTTCTGGAAGCGAAGCGGGTCAAAATCGACATTGGTCAGACAGGAGAAAATCGCTTCAAGGCTGAAACGGTCTATGGCGTTGTCGATGAGACCAACCTTTCTCCCTGCTACTGCCACCAGTGACAAGCCTTGAACGGCATAGGTGAGCAGATCCTGCAGTGCTGCAACATCACCTGATTTTCCACATACACCAATTTTGGTACAACCGGTTCCCTGGGCAGTCTGCTCGCATTGATTACAAAACATACTATTCTCCTGTGACAAGTTTTTTAGTATTCGTCGTTCGAATACCGTTGTTCGAAAACTTCTGCTATGAAGTGAGCTGATTAACAACGTGTGCAATCGAGGAACCGGGAAAGGCATCCCTCAATCAATGTTGAAGAGAGAATACACAATAAACGTTTTGCTCTCTTTGATATAGGTCAAAAAACATAATTTTTTTTATGGCAGGGTGAGGGGCACGATACAGATTGAGGAATTTCCTTTTTTTTCATACCGGCCACCGGAATAGTCACCATACATAGACATCGGGTTAAAACCGGCTTTTTGAAAAAAATCAAGCCATTGATCGGCAGAAAAGCCGGCCACGGTGTAGATGGAATGCCAGTCTTCGTTGGCCGGGCCTGCCGGCATCGGCCGGACCCGGAAGCGTTCTTCGATGCGCACTGCCTGCGCCTGCGGATCGTATTGTTTCACAATTTCCTTGATGATTTTACCGCCTCCCGGTCGATCAAACATCTGGAACTGGAAGGTCTTTCTCCGGCCAATGAAGTCCTCCGTCGGAATAAACAGCTGGACCAGCAGTGTGCCCCCCGGTCGCAGAAAACTTCTGCAGCCGTTGAGGCAGGCGGTGATTTTGTCCGCCGTGCCGAGCAGATTGAGGGTATTGTAGGGGATGAGGATGACATCAAAGAGGATGGCAAAAGCCGGCTTGACCATATCCATGCAGAGGTAGCGGACAGAGCCCTCGCCAGGATGTCGCCTTTGACTAGCCCGTTGCAGCATCACCATGGAGATATCCATGCCGATGACAAAACGATTAGTCTCTTTTTTTCCTGCCAGCCTGCGGGCGATGCGGCCGGTGCCGCAGCCCATTTCCAGGAAGGTGCCCTGGCGCGGCAGCAGCGGTTCGAAGAAATTGATATCCGCCGCATAGCTCTCCATTTCAAGGGCATAGAAGTCGCAGGCCAGCTGTTCGGGCAAGGGCAGAAAGATATCCTCCGGCTCATCACCATAATCTTCATAGATGGTTACCATATACCTCCAGCTGTGGTAAAAAGAGTTTACAAATTCCACCTAAAATTGCTATAGATGCGCCTCGCAGTTGAGACACCATACCGGTCGCGGACCTACCCGGTCAATAAAACAAGGACGAAAAAATGAAAACTATTGTTATTTGTTCCGGCGGACTCGATTCCGTCACCCTCGCCCATAAAGTAGCGGCCGAGAACGAGCTGCTCGGGCTTGTTTCCTTTGATTACGGCCAGCGCCACAAGAAAGAACTCGATTTCGCCGAAAAATGTGCCGACAGGCTCGGTACCAAACATCAGCTCATTGACATATCTCCTCTCGGTGCGATGCTCTCTGGCTCTGCCCTCACCGATGACATAGGTGTTCCGGATGGGCACTACGCCGAGGAAACCATGAAGATCACCGTCGTGCCGAACCGCAATGCCATCATGCTGGCGATCGCCTTTGGCATTGCCTCGGCACAGGGCGCCGACGCGGTGGCGGCGGCGGTGCACGGCGGAGATCATTTCATTTACCCTGATTGTCGCCCGGCCTTTATCGAGTCGTTTCAAAACATGCAGAATTACGCGCTGGATGGTCAGTCGCCCATCAAACTGTATGCACCGTTTGTCACCATAACCAAGGCCGATATTGTTTCGATAGGACAAGGCCTGGCCGTCCCGTTTGCCATGACCTGGTCCTGTTACAAGGGCGGGACAAGCCATTGCGGTCGCTGCGGTACCTGTGTCGAGCGCATCGAGGCCTTTGCTCTTGCTCGCGTGGCTGACCCCACCGAATACCTCGATGGCGAATATTGGCAAACTGCTGTCGAAAACAGCAAAAAACAGCGGGGTGGCCTCAATGTATAGAATAGCCAAGGAGTTTACCTTCTCCGCCTCGCACCAACTGCTCCGGTTGGCCAAGGATCATCCTTGTGCCCGGCTGCACGGTCACAATTACGTCGTTGAAATCGAGTTGTCCTGCCAAGAATTGAACAATCATGGTTTTGTCCGCGATTACCGCGAATTGAACGCTTTTAAAGACTACCTCGATGAAGAGATTGATCATCGGCATCTCAATGATATCTTTGGCAGTGACCAGGTCACCGCCGAATACCTGGCGAAACAATTCTATGACTGGTGCCGGGGGCGCTGGCCCGAAGTGGCCGCGGTGCGGGTAAGCGAAACGCCGAAAACCTGGGCGGAGTATCGGCCATGAACGTGGCTGAAAAAATCTGCATCTGTGAGATCTTTGGCCCCACCATCCAGGGAGAAGGAGCCTGTATCGGCATGCCGACAATATTTGTCCGTACCGGCGGCTGTGATTATCGCTGCAGATGGTGCGATACGCTCTACGCCGTAGAGCATCGCTACCGGAAAGATTGGAGCGAAATGTCGGCAGCGGAGATCCTGGCAAAGGTTCATGCACTCTCCGGGGGACATCCCCTCATGGTCTCCTTGTCCGGCGGCAATCCGGCCCTTCAGCCGTTGGGCGGCCTGCTGGCCCTGGGTAAATCCTCGGGTTTCAGCTTCGCCCTGGAAACGCAGGGCAGTGTCGCGCAGCGATGGTTTGCCGAGCTTGACCTGCTGACGCTCAGCCCGAAACCACCTTCCAGCGGTATGCCAACCGATCTGCAGAAATTGCAGGACTGCGTGGCGGCTGGTGCCGGAAGGGCAGCGACATCCCTGAAATTTGTTGTTTTCGATGAAGCCGATTATCGCTATGCCCGCGAGGTAGCCCGAGGTTTTCCCCATCTGCCGGTGTATCTGCAACCCGGTAATTTTACCCCGCCGGGTGACGGAGGTGAACTCCCCGCCGATGCGACCACTGTCAACTCCCGGATGCTCTGGCTGGTCGAAAGGGTACTTGCCGATGCCTGGTTTGCCGCACGAGTCCTGCCGCAACTGCATGTGTTGCTGTGGGGCAACAGGCGCGGGGTATAGCCGCCGGCCCTATTATCCCGTCTTCTGTCCCGCCTGTTCGGGGAGGCGGATTGGGTAAACTCTTAAAAGTCGAATTTCAAGATGGCCCGATCACAATGAAGGAGAAGAAAATGAGCCAGCAGACAGTCTATACTAATCTGACCCAGCTGGGTGCACCGGTAAAATTGCCGGAAAGTCCGGAACAGGCGGTGCTGGAGCGGGTGGTTAATCCACAGCAGGGCGTGTCGTATCTGGTGCGTTTTACCGCGCCGGAATTTACCTCCCTCTGTCCTCTTACCGGCCAGCCGGATTTTGCGCATATTATGATTGATTATGTACCGGGAGAATGGTTGGTTGAGAGTAAGTCCCTGAAACTGTTCCTTGGATCGTTCCGTAATCATGGCGCCTTCCATGAAGAGTGCACCATCGCCATCGCTCTCCGACTTATTGCCTGCCTGCAACCGCAATGGCTGCGTCTTGGCGGCTACTGGTATCCCCGTGGCGGTATACCGATTGATGTTTTTTATCAGACCGGGGAGCCGCCCAAGGGGCTGTGGATTCCAGAGCAGGGCGTTGCCCCGTATCGTGGACGAGGATAGGCAGGGTAGAGAAAAGAATCCTGGCTTGTCTTCTGTTTACCGGGTGGAGCGGCTGACCGTCAATATTGCCGATATCGTCAAACGCGGGGAGCTGGTCGGTGAACTCGATAACGGCGAAAACATTCAGGCGGTGGCCCTGGCCCGTGCCGATCTGCGGGAGGCACATCTGCGTCTGCAGCAACATCGGCTGGAGACGATTGTCACGAAAAACGGCCTTCTCCCTCGGCTGGAATTGTTTATGAATCTGGGAAAAACCGGCTATGGTGATTCCTTTAGCGATTCGCTGCGGGAAATTGATGGTGACAGCTATGACCTGAGGGGTGGACTGCGTTTCAGCCAGGCGCTCGGTAACCGGGCGGCTGAAGCCCATAACCTGGCGTCCTACGCCAGAGAAAAGCAGGCGGTGGAGGCAGTCGCCAATCTTCGCCAGATCGTCCATCTTGATGTATGCCTGGCCGTCAACGAGGTTGAACGGTTGCGCCGGCAGATCGATGCCAGTCGGGCGACGCGTGTTTTCCAGGAGCTGACGACGAATGCGGAAAAAGAACGTTTTGATGTTGGTGCCGACACGGCACTGCAGGTCGCCCAGGCACAGCGGGACCTGTTGTCCACCCAGATTGCCGAAGTGGAGGCAATTGTCAACTACCGCATCGCTCTGGTGCAACTCTACCAGGCCGAGGGCAGCCTGCTCGATCGTCGGGGCGTCCAGGTGCGCTGGTAGGAAGGTGTTTGCCGCAGCGACCATAGAAAATATCTCGGTGCAATGGAAGCCCTGTTGCGCGTATTTTTTTAGGAAAGTAAAAGGAATCTGGTTATACTCTCTCTTATTTCTCTTGTGGTACAGGGTGCAATGGCAAAATCAAAATCCAACATACATCCAACGGTGTACTCCACGGCTGATGGCAGGATCTGCCCGGCCTGCGCCAAACCGGTAACCGGTTGTGTCTGTCGTCAGCAAAAAGCCGCTCCGGCAGGCGATGGGGTTGTCAGGATAGGGCGCGAGACGAAGGGGCGAAAGGGCAAGGGTGTAACGATAATTTCCGGAGTGCCTCTTAATGCAGCGGAATTGTCGGTATTGGCCAAGGAATTAAAGAAAAGATGCGGATCCGGTGGTACCGTCAAGGCCGGGACCATTGAAATTCAAGGCGATCACCGTGACATGCTCTTTGACGAGTTACAGCAGCGTGGCTGGCGGGTAAAACGCTGCGGGGGATAATGGGGATAATATGGATGGGAGAAAGCGGGCTGATATCAAACCCGGCGCCGAGGTGGCGATTGTCCTGAAAAAGGATCAGCGAACAGGGGCAAAGACCCAGGGGCGAGTAAAGGATATCCTCACTAAATCGCCATCGCATCCACATGGCATCAAGGTGCGCCTGGAAAGCGGCGAAGTCGGCAGGGTGCAGGAGATTTTGTCTTAACCGGGCAGGTAAAGATGGAGTTGTCCAGATTGGGGTCTGGGCCCTTTCAACGCTGGAATACTCGACAAGATTTTAACTTCAACAGGAGAACGTGACAATCATGACAAGATCCTTTCCGCAGGTTTCGGCCGTCATTTTTTTCAGGGTTTTATTCTTTGTCACATGCTGTCTCGTAATAACCTGTCGTCCAGGTGGTGCCGCGACCGAGGTGCCGGAAAAAACATCAACTCTGCACATCACTTTTCAAGATGAATTGATTTCTGCAGACCTTGTCGATGCGCCGCTTGTTGAGGTATTGCAGCGGATAAAAGAAGAGTTTGGCTTTAAAGTAAATATTCACGGTGATGTCAATGAACGGCTTACCCTGTCATTTTCCGATCTTCCCCTGGACAAATGTCTCCGACTGCTGACTGTCAACCAATCCTTGTCGGTGGTGACGGAAGCGCCTCCGAGAACCTCGAAACAGGAGGAGGCCAGGCGCATAACAGAAATATGGGTTCTCAGCCGCAGTGCGATTACCAAGTCCATGCGCAGCACCCCGGCCGCACCGATGCCGGCATCACCTGGCCCCACTGATACCATGGCGGTTCCTCGCGAGGATTCTTCGGAACAGCCGGAGGGGGCTGGGGAGGAAAGCGTTTCTGTGGAAGAGGTATTGAATAATCCGTTTGCCGAGAGATCGCAGCAGCAGCAAGCTATTCAGGAACTGGCCAACAAGGGTGATGACGAATCTGTGCGGGCACTGGCGTCATATCTCGGCAATGAGGACAAAGAGGTGCGTCAATTGCTGGTAAACGGCATCGCCTCGATTCAAAATGCACAATCGACGCAAATTCTCGGGCAGGTGATCCAGGATGAATCTGATCCGGAAATCCGTAAGATAGCTTTGTTGGCATTAGGTCAGAGAAAAGATGACCAGGTCGCCCAGGCTTTTTTGCAAAAGGCCCTGGACGATGCTGACGAAGAGGTGAAAACCCTGGCCGATCAGTTACTTACGCAATAACAAGTTGTACTGAAAGCGAATTGCAGCAGAATGCTGATATTTCCCGCCCAGTGCCGGCTTGTTACAAAATTATTCTCCCGGTTCAAAACCGATTTTCTTGATGGCGGCTCTGATCTCCTCGCGGGGAACATCGCTGTTTGCAAAGGTGGCCTCTCCCGCATCAAGGTTGACCGTCACCTGTGACAGACCGGCAATCTCTTCCAGGGCTTTTTTCACTGAACCGACGCAATGCTGGCAACTCATTCCTTTAATTTTCAAACTTTGCATTATTTTTCTCCAGAGTAAAGAAGGTAGTTTTTCCTCTCAGCCACTGTAACCATTTCACCTATAATTGCCACGGTGTATTGTTGCCACTATGTAGTATGTGTCGTATAGTCTTTGGCCAGGTGAGACTCTGCGGATATTGTATCTTACTCTTGTTCTTTGCTCATTTGATACATTTCCCACGGCTCTGCTGGAAGCCTGTGCGAGACAATCGGGAAACAGGATTGAAAGACCACCGTATTTACGGCCATGAAAGAATGTGTCGCGAAAGAATGTGTCGCAGTTGGTTATTTTCTGCTTATTCTTTTTGATACAGTTTTTACATTTACCGGATTGATCTTCTGATCAGCCCTTGCCTGTAACCTCATTTTTCCGGCAAGCTGTTGTGTCGGAGGGGGAGTGAAAATGAAAACGATATTGCATCGACAGCTGTGTTTCCCTCCCCTGCATCGCGTCGTCAGGGCCGAACAAAATAGATGTGCATCGTTTATCCGCAGATGGTTCATGGCCGCTTTTTTTCTCTTGCTGGCCTCGCTTACCAGCGTGTATGCGGCTGGCGAACCATCGAAACTGACCAGTCTCATCGACGAGGCATACCGCAACAACCAGGAGCTCCTCAGTATGGAGGCGAATGCCCAGGCGCTTCGGGCCGAGGCGCCTTTTGCCGGCTCCCTGCAGGACCCGGTGGTCGGCATTGCCTTACTGAGCGTTCCCGTCGACAGTTTTGCTTTTGACCAGGAGCCGATGACCCAGAAACAGCTGTTTGCCTCGCAGAGGTTTCCCTGGTTCGGCACCCTCGATCTTCGTCAGCAGGCCAGTGAACTAAAAGCCCTCGAAGCCGATTTTCAGGTGCAGGGCAAGCGACTGGAGATAGCCCGGAGCCTGGCCGGAGCCTGGTATGACCTTGGTTTTATCCATAAAAGCCGGTCGACGAATGACAACCTGAAGGCCCTGGTTACCCAGGTCCTTCGAGTCGCCGAGACCAGATATGCTACCGGCAAGGGGCTGCAGCAGGACATTCTCGCCGGCCAGGTACAGCACTCCGAGCTTATCGACGAAGGGGTAACTCTGGCGAGCCGTGAACGGGTCGTTCGTGCCGGGATCGGCCGTCTTCTCAATAGAGGTGATTTTTTCGCGGAGGATGGTCCGGTGGCCCTGGATGACCCCGGTGAGATTCCCCCCCGCGAACTACTTGGCCGGATCGCCTTACAGTTCAATCCGCTCGTTCAGGCGAGAAAGACGGCGATCGACCGGGCCAAAGTCGATGTCCAGCTGGCGGAGAAGGCCTATCTGCCGGATTTTGATCTGCGCCTCGCCTATGGCCAGCGTGAAGATCGTCCCGATTTTCTCTCGGCGACGGTGGGCATAACCGTGCCCCTCTGGCAGTCCAAACGTCAGGACAGTCAACTCGCCGCCGCTGAAAAGCGTCTCATCGCCGCGCAAAAGTCGCTGCTCGGACTCAACCAGACTCTGCCGCATACAATTGATCAGGCACTGGCGGAAATCGACGCGGCAAGAGAAAATCACCGGCTGTTTCGTGAAGCCCTGTCCCTGCAGGCGGCCCATCTGGCCGATGCCTCGCTGGCCGCGTATTCGGTCGGCAGGGTCGAGTTCAACACCATGCTTTCCGCCCGGATCCGTCTGTTACGCATTGAACTGATGGCGGAAAACTACAAGTATCAGCTCTATAAGAAAGTGGCGGAGCTGGAAGAGCTGATCGGCACGAATCTGTCTTCTCTAAAGGGGGTACAATGAACCACCTATTCACGGCATTGATTACCGCCTGTGTTCTTTTTACGACAACGTTGTCGGCGACCGCGGCAGGGCTGAAGGCGGGGGATGTCGATCCGAAAACCGGCAAAGTCATCAAGTACTGGGCCGCGCCGATGGATCCTACCTATATCCGCAATGAACCTGGAAAATCCCCCATGGGTATGGACCTGATCCCGGTGTATGAGGAGGAAGATGGCGAGAAGCTGCCTGCATCGACTATTAAAATCGATCCGGTAACTGTGCAGAATATGGGCGTCCGGACGGCGGCGGTGCAACGGATGGAACTGAAGAAATCGATCCGGGCCCTGGGCACGGTGACCTACGATGAGACAAGGATTTATGCCGTCAATCTTAAATTCGATGGCTGGATCGAGAAGTTGTATGTCGATTTCGTCGGCGAAAGCGTGACCAAGGGGCAACCCCTCTTTGAGATTTACAGTCCGGAACTGGTCACCGCCCAGGAGGAGTATCTGCTTGCCCGTGCGCAGGCGAAAAGCCTCGCGGACAGCAGCTATCCAAGTGTGCGGGAAAATGCTGCCAGGCTGCTTGGCGCAGCCCGGCAGCGTCTGCAGTACTGGGATCTTGAGAACGCGCAGATCAGGCAGCTCGAGAAAAAGGGTGAGGTGAGAAAAAATCTGACCATCTATTCCCCGGCAAACGGTGTGGTCATTAAAAAGGATGCCGTTGCCGGCCATTTTGTCAAGGCCGGCATGCACCAATATGAAATAGCCGATCTCTCCAGAGTCTGGGTCGATGTCGAGGTGTACGAATACGAGCTGCCCTTTATTCGAAAAGGGATGCCCGCCGATATGGAATTGTCCTATCTGCCGGGTAAACGGCTGCAGGGAACCGTTCTTTTTATCTATCCTTTTCTCAATCCCAAGACGCGTACGGTGAAGCTGCGGCTGGCCTTTGATAACCAGGAAGGGCTGCTGAAACCGGATATGTACGCCAATGTGTATATCGAATCGCTGATCGACCCGGCAGCGCTGGTTATTCCCCAGGAGGCGGTGATCGATTCCGGCCTGCGCAAGGTGGTCTTTGTCGCTCAGGGTGCGGGCAAATTTGCACCGCGCCCGGTAAAGCTCGGGCTGGAGGGGGAGAACAGCACGTTTCAGGTGCTGGAAGGGTTGCAGGAAGGCGACAATATCGTCACCTCGGCGCAGTTTATGTTCGATTCCGAATCCCGCTTGCGTGAAGCGATCCAGAAAATGCTCGAAGCCCGGACCGGACAGTCCACGGAACTCTCGACAGAAGATCTCGACATGAGCGATATGTCAATGGATGACAGTGATCTCGACATGAGCGATATGAAGATGGATAACTGATTGCGACACGGATGACGGGAGAGGATTGTTATGATTAAGGCAATAATTGAATATTCCCTTCGCAACAAACTTCTGGTTCTGCTGCTGACCGTCTTTGTCGTGACCGCTGGAATTCTGGCTATGTTGCGCATCCCGCTCGATGCGATCCCGGATCTGTCCGATGTCCAGGTTATCATCTTTACCGAATATGCCGGACAGGCACCCCAGGTGGTCGAGGACCAGGTCACCTATCCGCTGACGACGGCCATGCTGGCGGTTCCCTTTGCCAAGGTGGTGCGCGGCTATTCCTTTTTCGGCATGAGTTTCACCTATGTCATCTTTGAAGACGGCACGGATATGTATTGGGCGAGAAGCCGGGTGCTCGAGGCGCTGAGCTCGATGACCGGCAGGCTGCCCGGCGGGGTTTCACCGAATCTTGGACCGGATGCCACCGGCGTTGGCTGGGTTTTTCAGTATCTGGTGGAAAGCGATCGTCACGATCTGCAGCAGCTGCGTTCCATCCAGGACTGGTTTCTGCGCTATGAACTGACTAGTGTTCACGGGGTTGCCGAGGTGGCGTCGATCGGCGGTTTTGTCAAACAATACCAGGTGATCGTCGACCCCAATAAGCTGCTGGCCTATAATATTCCCCTGCAGAAGGTGCGTGCAGCCATCCAGCGTTCCAATAACGATGTCGGCGGACGGCTGGTGGAAATGGGTGAAACCGAGTTTATGGTCCGGGGACTCGGTTATATACATTCCACGGCGGATCTGGAAAATATCCCGCTTGGTGTCGATCGGGGGACACCGGTGCTGTTGAGAAATGTGGCGCGGGTGGCAATCGGCCCCGAGCTGCGCCGTGGACTGCTCGACTATAACGGCACCGGGGAGGCGGTCGGCGGGATTATCGTCATGCGTTACGGCGAGAACGCCCTGGCGGTCATTGACAGAGTCAAGGAACGCCTCGAACAGATCAAGTCCGGTCTGCCGGAGGGGGTGTCCATTCGCCCGGTGTATGACCGCTCGGCTCTGATCCTGCGGGCCATCGATAACCTGAAACGCACCCTGCTTGAAGAGATTCTTATCGTTGGCCTGGTGTGCATCGTCTTTCTCTTTCATATGCGCAGCGCCCTGGTCGGCATTATCACCCTGCCGATCGGGGTACTGATTTCTTTTATCATCATGGAACGACAGGGCATCAACGCCAATATCATGAGTCTCGGCGGCATCGCCATTGCCATCGGCGTCATGGTCGACGCGGCCATCGTCATGGTGGAAAACGTCCATAAACATCTGGAACAGGACAAGGGCAGAAAAGACCACTGGGAGATCATCCGCGAGGCCTCGATAGAGGTCGGTCCTCCCCTGTTTTTCTCGCTGCTGATCATTGCCGTCTCCTTCTTACCGGTCTTTACCCTGGAGGCCCAGGAGGGACGAATGTTTCGTCCGCTGGCCTACACCAAAACCTATGCCATGATGGGTGCCTCACTGCTGGCCATCACCCTGGTACCGGTACTCATGGGCTATATGATCCGCGGTAGAATCATGCCGGAGCACCGGAATCCGGTGAACCGTTTTCTTATCTGGATCTATCATCCGATCATCAAACTGGTCCTGAAGGCCAAACTTCTCGTGGTGCTGCTCGCCGTCGCAGCACTGGTCGCCGCCTGGATTCCCTACAGCCGGATGGGGACGGAGTTCATGCCGCCCCTCGATGAGGGGGATCTCCTGTATATGCCGACAACCCTGCCGGGTATCTCCATTACCAAGGCCCGTGAGCTGCTGCAGCAGACGGACAGGATTATCAAATCCTTCCCGGAGGTTGATAATGTGACCGGCAAAGCCGGCCGGGCCGAGACGGCAACCGATCCGGCGCCGCTGTCGATGCTGGAAACGATCATCACCCTGAAGCCGCAGTCGGAGTGGCGTGCCGGCATGACCACCGAGAAACTGGTCGATGAGATGGATAAGGCCATACAGTTTCCCGGGCTGACCAATGCCTGGACAATGCCGATCAAGACCCGGACCGACATGCTCTCGACGGGTATTAAAACTCCGGTCGGTCTGAAGCTGATGGGCGATGACCTGCAGACCCTTTCCGAGATCGGCGAACAGGTCGAGGCGGTCATCGGCGAGGTTCCGGGAACGGCCAGTGTCTATGCCGAGCGGGTCACCGGCGGGAATTTTCTCGATTATAAAATAAACCGGGAGGAGGCCGCCCGGTACGGCCTGACCGTCGGCGATGTGCAGGATGTCATTATCACCGCCATCGGCGGCATGAATGTTACCTCGACAGTCGAGGGGCTGGAGCGGTATCCGGTCAACCTGCGCTATGGCTCGGAATTGCGCGATACGCCGGAAAAACTCAAGCGCATCCTTATTCCCACGCCCGGCGGGGCACAGATTCCGATTACCCAGGTGGCGGAGATCGATATTCATAAGGGCGCTCCGTCGATCAAAAGCGAAAACGCGCGGAAAAATGCCTGGGTCTATGTGGATATAGCCGGAGGTGATGTAGGCGGGTATGTCAAACGGGCGCAGCAGGCTGTCGCCGAGAAGGTCAAGCTGCCGGCGGGGTATAGTATCGTCTGGTCCGGACAGTATGAATATATGGTCCGGGCGCAGCAGAAAATGAAGGTCGTCGTGCCGGCCACCCTGATTATCATCTTCCTGCTCCTCTACCTTAATTTTAAAAATATTACCGAGAGCCTCATCGTCATGTTGTCTGTTCCCTTTGCCCTGACCGGGGGGCTGTGGTTGATGGATTATATGGCCTATAACATGAGCGTTGCCGTGGCCGTCGGCTTTATTGCCCTGGCCGGGGTGGCGGCGGAGACCGGGGTGGTGATGCTCATCTATCTCGATATTGCCTATCGGGACTATCGGAAAAAGTACGGCGATTCCTTCTGCAGGCTGCATCTGAACATGGCCATCGAGCAAGGCGCGGCACTGCGGGTTCGACCGAAGATGATGACGGTTGTGGCGACTATGGCCGGCCTTATGCCGATTATGTGGAGCAGCGGCACGGGATCCGAGGTGATGAAACGGATTGCCACTCCCATGGTTGGCGGCATGGTCAGTGCGACTGTCCTGACCCTCGTCGTTGTTCCGGCGATTTACGGTATCTGGAAGGGCATTGGCCTGCCTAAGAATCCTCCCGACACCGAGGAGGAGAAGAACAAAACAGCAAAAGAACCGGGAGATGGTATTGCTCTCTGTGAGTAAGGACGGAGGTACACCTCTTCATTATAAAAAACAACAAAGGTGAAAATCATGAAAAGAACAATAATGATGTTTGCTCTGTGCAGTGTTTTTCTGATCGGCAATGCACTGGCCATGGATAACAAGAGCGATGAACACTCGCAGCATGGCGTTCAGGCGGCAACGGATCCGGTCAAGATGGAATCGATGGACCACGGCACGATGGATCACGGCACGAGTATGGATGGCGGAACCTTCAAACAGACGGTAATGGTTGACGGAATCCATGCCGAATTCCAGATCATGGAACTGGCCGCCATGCAGATGACCGATCCCGAGGGGCGGACCCATCATATCATGGCTTCGTTTATGAAGAATGACGAGAAGATCGTCAAGGCCGTCGGCAAAGTCAAACTCATTGCCCCGTCGGGAAAAGAGCAGCTGGCCGACCTGAAAGACTTTGGCAGCGGGGTCTTCGCCGCCAATTTCACCATTGACGAACCAGGGAAGTGGGGGGTGATCTGTCTCTTTAAAGATGCAGACGGGAAACATACTGCGAAATTCTGGTATGAGCACGGCATGAGGTAGGCAGTCCCTGCATATGGTTCATAGGTCCCCAGAGATGTAACCGTCTCCGGGGATAGGGTGCACGATAGGCACCGCATTGATTCATATGGGGAGATGTTTATCTTGAGTAGGAATCAAGGCGGTGTTTATCATCTGAATATTGACCCTTAAAATCCCTTTGCAGAATTCTCTTGATTATGGCCATAGAAAACTTTGAAGCGAATATAAAAGGAATGCATTGTGCGGCCTGTTCCAGTCGTATTGAACGAGTGGTGGGCAACCTCGCGGGGGTCAGCCGCTGCTCGGTGAATCTGGCCACGGAAAAGGCGCAGATCGCCTATGACCCGGAGGCTATTGCTGTCCCTGACATAGAACAGGCAATAGTCGGTCTTGGTTTTTCCGCCGAGGCGGCAACGGCGGACAGCGATGACTCGGCTGATGCACAGGACGCCGCTGATCGGCTGCAGGCGATGAAAAAGAGTCTTTTTCCTGCTTTTATTCTGGCACTGCTCATCATGTGTCTGTCGATGGCCCATATGATCGGCATTACCCTGCCGGACAACCTTCATCCTGCGCATGCTCCTTTTACCTATGCCACCATCCAGTTCCTGCTGCTGCTGCCCGTTCTCTACCTTGGCAGAAATTTTTATCTGAACGGTATTCCGGCACTGCTGCGCGGGGGACCGAACATGGACTCTCTGATCGCCATCGGAACCGGGGCGGCCTTTGTCTATTCCACCTGGAATCTGGTGGAAATCGGTCTGGGAATCGATGCTGTCGCCCGGGCCCATGACCTCTATTTTGAATCGGCGGCGATGTTGATTGCCCTGGTCTCTCTGGGCAAATATCTCGAGGCCAGGTCGAAGGCCAGAACCACCGATGCCATCAGACAGCTGATGCAGCTGGCCCCGGAAACGGCCACGCTGATCGACGAGAACGGCCAGCGCCTGGTGGCGGTGGCGGAGATACGGGTTGCCGACCGTATTCTCATCCGGCCCGGGGAGCGGATCCCGGTCGACGGGACAATTATCGACGGAGAATCCGCCGTTGACGAATCGATGCTCACCGGCGAGAGCATGCCGGTGGCAAAACGCCCAGGCGACACGCTTTTTGGCGGGACGCTGAACAAAAACGGGGCCTTGACCATGGAGGCCATTAAGGTCGGCCGGGACACCATGCTTGCCCGGATCGTCAAACTGGTGCAGGATGCCCAGGGGACAAAGGCGCCGATTGCCAGCCTTGCCGATCGCATCAGCCTCTATTTTGTGCCGACGGTAATCGTCATTGCCTCTGCTTCCGGCTTGAGCTGGTTCTTTATCGGTGACGCCGAGTTCAGTTTCGCCCTGCGAATTTTTATCGCCGTGCTGGTCATTGCCTGTCCCTGTGCCATGGGCCTTGCCACCCCGACCTCGATCATGGTCGGCACCGGCCGCGGGGCGCAGCTCGGTGTCCTGGTGAAGAGCGGCGAGGTACTGGAACTGGCCCAGAAGGTGAGCTGTGTGGTCTTTGACAAAACCGGTACGCTGACGCTTGGCCGCCCCGAGGTCACCGACATCCGCCCCTTTGCCGGATACGACGAAACCACGCTGTTGAGCCTTGCCGCCGGTGCCGAGAGCCGCTCGGAGCATCCTCTGGCCGAGGCGGTTATTGCCGCCGCCGAAAAAAGTGAGTGTCCCAGAGCCGAGCCGCAGTCTTTTTCGGCGACTCTCGGCCGAGGCATCGGTTCGTCTCTTCTGCTGAGTGGGAAGAGACACGATGTTCTTTTAGGCAATGTGGAATTTTTCACGGAACAGCAGATAGCGGGTTTGTCCGAACAGGTGCTGAAAGAGGCCGGGGAGTTGTCCGATATGGGCAAGACCGTGCTCTATCTGGCGGTCGACAGGACGCTGGCCGGCCTGCTGGCCATTGCCGATCCGCTGAAGGAGGAGGCAAAAATAACCATCGGTCATCTGCAGGCAATGGGCCTCAAGGTGGTCATGCTCACCGGGGACAATGAGAAGACCGCCCAGGCCGTTGCCCGTCAGGCAGGGATCGACAGGGTTGTCGCCGGTGTCCTGCCGGATAACAAGGAAGAGGAGGTTGTCCGTTTACAGCAGGCCGGGGAGGTGGTGGCCATGATCGGTGATGGTATAAATGACGCACCGGCGCTGGCCAGGGCTGATGTCGGCATGGCCATGGGCACCGGCATCGATGTTGCCATGGAGTCGGCCGATATAGTGCTGATGAACGGCCATCTGGCCGGGGTCGGCCGAGCCATTGGCCTCAGCCGGGCGACCATGCGCAATATCCGCCAGAATCTTTTCTGGGCCTTTGCCTACAATGTCGTCGGGATTCCGGTGGCGGCCGGTGTTTTGGCCATTTTCGGCGGACCAACGCTCAATCCGATGATCGGCGGTGCCGCCATGGCACTCAGTTCCGTTTCGGTGGTCACCAATGCCCTTCGCCTCAGATGGTATCAGCCTGATACATAATATTGCCGTGTCGCTCTGGGGTTAAAGGAATATGTGTGTTCTTCTTTGCTGCAGGGATAAAGCATCCGTAGCGGTGCAGTGGGTGGCCAAAAAAATCTTGACACCGCTGGAAATATAGCATACTTAAAATAGTATTCATTTATTGTATACACTATGCAGGTCGTTTGGCCGATAAGCCCAATCCTGCGGCACTGCAAAGGTATTTCCGGAAGAGCAAAACAGCTGAGAATAATGGAGAAAAGTATGTTTTCAATGTTACGAATCAATACCGCCACCGGTACGACAAAAATGGAGACCTGTGATTCTAAAGAATTTCTCCTCGGTGGCAGGACGCTGTCTTCCCATCTGGTCAGCAGCGAGGTGCCGGCGACCTGTGACGCTCTCGGCAGAAAGAATACCCTCTTTTTTTGCTCGGGGGTACTGAGCGGCACGACCGTATCCAGCTCCGATCGACTGAGCATCGGCGCGAAAAGTCCCCTTACCGGTGGTATCAAAGAGAGCAATGCCGGCGGGATTGTCGGCACGCGCATGGCGCAGCAGGGCTTGCGCTGTATTGCACTGGAAGATGCGCCCCCAGGTGATGCCGGGTGGAAGATTGTCGTCATTGGTGCGGAAAAAACCGAATTTGTCGACGGAAATTTTCTCGCCGGTAAAGGCGTTTATGAAAAATCCGATCTGCTCACCCAGAGATTCGGCGCCAAGGCCGGCTGCGTTACCATCGGGCCGACCGCCGAAAAACTGCTTTTCGCCACTGGTATTGCCTGCTCGGATCCGCACGGTGTCTGTTCACGTTACGCTGGACGAGGTGGACTTGGCGCGGTGATGGCATCTAAAAAGGTTATCGCGCTGGTGATCTTAAATGACGGTAAAGTGAAACCGACATTCGTCGACGAAGATGCCTTCAAGGACGGCACAAAGAAAATTGTCCAGTTGCTCAGGGAAAACCCGGTATCTTCGCTCTTTACCAAATACGGCACCGCGGCGATGGTCGACATCTGTCAATCCCTGAAGGTGCTGCCGACCCGGAATTTCCGGCACGGCGTGATGGAAGGGGCGGAAAAGATTAACGCCCAGACCATGTATGACACCATCAAGGAACGTGACGGCGAAGGACGGACACAACACGCCTGCATGCATCCATGTGCGATCCAGTGTTCCAATGTCTATCCCGATAAAGACGGTAAATTACTCTGTTCGCCGGTCGAGTATGAAACCATGGCCCTGATGGGTTCGAATCTCTGTCTCAAGGATCTCGACGCCATAGCAACAATGAACCGTATTGCCAATGATGCCGGGGTTGATACCCTTGACGTCGGTGCCGCCATCGGCGTGGCCATGGAAGCGGGCATCGCCGAATTCGGCGATACAACGGCGGCGATCGCCTTGATGGAGGAAGTCAGAGCGCTGACACCTCTTGGCCGCATTCTTGCCTCCGGTTGTAAGATTGCCGCCAGGGTGCTCGGCGTCCGGCATGCTCCCCATGTGCTCGGCCAGGCGATTCCGGCCTATGAACCGAGAGGCACTAAAGGCATGGCCATGACCTACCTGTCTTCTCCGATGGGCGCGGATCATACCTTCGGGTTTACCCTGCGGGATGAAGACGTGCCGACCAGCAAGGAAGGCAAGGTGGCCCTGTCAAAAAAATTCCAGGTCATCGGCTCCCGCATGGATGCGATGGGCATGTGCAATTTTGTGCGCTATTCGGTAAGAGATAACATGCAGCCCCTGCTCGATCTCATTCAATTCCGCTATGGTGTGGATATAACTGAAGGGGAATTTGATGATATCGTGAAAAAAACCCTGCGCATTGAACACCAGTTCAATACCGATGCAGGAATAACCGCCCAGGATTATCGGTTTACGGAAACTTTTTATGAGGAAGCCCAACCGGAAACCGGCGAGGTGATGGATATCACTGACGAAGAATCGGCCCTGGCCAGGAAATGGTAGCTGTCAATTTTAAATTGACCGATATCGGCAGGATAGAGATACCTCTGGGCAGACAGGAAACCCTGGCGACGGTGTTGCAGCAATGCCGTCGCCAGTCCGGTATCGACCTTGGCGATATTATTGCCGTGCGTTGCGGCAAGGTGATTACCAAAAATGACCTGGTGCAGGACGGCGATGAAATAGATGTCTTCCCGGCCATTTCCGGAGGTTGACGGGAGAATCTCCGTCTCAGAACTTCTTCTTCGTGCCGTAGGCAAACATGTTGTATTCGAGTAACTTCTTGAAGATATTTATCAGGACATCGTACCACGCGGGCTGATCCGCCCCTTTCTGCCCATGCTGTGCCGGTGCGGTGGTTTTTTCTGCGGCCATGTTCTGCTCTCCTGTTCGGGTCGTTTTTCCAGTTTACCGGGGTGACAATTATTTTCTTTACTGGCGCCGGTCAGTATAATTATTATCGTTATATCTCACAACGTATATCTCACAAGCGTTTCTTTTCGTGAATAAACGTGGAGGCTGTCATGATCAGGATACTCTTTATGTCGGTCCTGCTGAGTGTCATGGTGCTTGAGCAGGGTTTTTGCCGTCCGCTCCTTGTCGGCCGCAGTGCCGGGATGGATTTTCAGGTTGAAGAGGTTGTCAGTGGCCTGGGTGTTCCCTGGGGACTTGTCTTTCTGAGCCCGACAGAGCTCCTTTTCACCGAGAGGCAAGGCGAAATCTCCTTGCTCGATCTGTCTTCCGGCAGGAAAAAGGTGCTTCAGGGCGGCCCGAAGGTCTATAGTCAAGGGCAGGGGGGAATGCTCGATGTGGCCGTGCCAAAGGGATATGCACCCGGCGAGTGGATCTATTTCACCTACAGCAAAGAGCAGGCGGGGCAGGGAGTAACGACCCTGGCCAGGGCGCGTCTGTTGGATGATCGATTACAGGACTGGCAGGACCTCCTGGTCACCAGGTCAGCCACAAAAACCACCCGTCATTTCGGCAGCCGTATTGCCTTTGATGGTGCGGGACATCTGTTTTTCACCATTGGTGACCGGGGGGATCGCCCCAACGGGCAGGACCTGACAACCCATGCCGGTTCGATCCTCCGGGTCAATCTCGACGGGACGGTGCCGGACGACAATCCGTTCGCAAACGGCGCCGGGCTGCCGGAGATCTGGAGCTATGGCCATCGTAACCCGCAGGGCATTGTCTACGATACGCTGCATAACCGGCTGTGGAGTAATGAACATGGCCCGCGCGGTGGCGATGAGATCAATCTTATCCTTCCCGGCAAAAACTATGGCTGGCCGGTTGTCTCGCACGGGAAGGAATACTGGGGACCGGTACAGGTCGGCGAGGGGCGCACAAAAACCGGCATGGTTGATGCGGTTAAAGTGTATATCCCCTCTATTGCCCCGGGGAGTTTGCTGCTCTATTCCGGCAAAGCCTTTCCCGGCTGGCAGGGTAACCTGTTTGCCGGCGCCTTGGTTCAGCGTCATCTCAATAGAGTGGTGATCAGTGAGGACGGCGAAGCGGTGGAGGAAGAAAGGCTGCTGGCTGATCTTGAAGAACGTATTCGATGCGTAGTTGAAAGTCCTGACGGTTTGCTGTATTTTTCTACTGATTCCGGAAGAATTCTTCGACTTCGTCCGAAAAACCCATGATAAAATCAACCAACGGGAACCCCTGATGCAGATCAAAAAAATACGGCTTATTTCCTTTTCCCCGACCAGAACCTCGAAGAAGATTATTGACGCAATTGCCTCGGGCATGGGCGATATCCCTTGTGAAAATAATGACCTGACCTATCCCGATGCGGTTTCCGAGCTGCATGTTGCTGCGGACGAGCTGGCTATTATCGGTGTTCCGGTGTATGCCGGGCGGGTGGCAGCCCTGGCCGTGCAAAGACTTGCGGCGCTGCAGGGAAGTAAGAGCCCGGCGGTCATTGTGGTAACCTACGGCAACAGGGATTTCGAGGATGCCCTGATTGAACTGCGGGATATCGCCGTGCAAGCCAATTTTCTCCCCCTGGCCGCCGGAACGTTTATCGGAGAACACTCCTATTCCGGAGCGGAAATGCCTATCGCAGCCGACCGGCCTGATGATGCAGATCTGGCTGCTGCGAAAGCCTTTGGCGGACAAATCCTTGAAAAACTTCTGGCGGTCACCGATCCGGCAGACGCAGACAGCCTGAAGGTGCCGGGCAACATACCCTATAAAGAAGCCATGGGAAAAATGCCATTTACCCCCTTGGTCCTGCAGTCGGTATGCACGGAGTGTGGCGCCTGCCTGCCGGCCTGTCCGACCGGCGCAATCTCACTGACATCCGGAATACAGATAGACCAGAATCTCTGTATTTTTTGTTGTGCCTGCCTGAAAAGCTGCCCGGAGGATGCTTTACAGATAGCCGCCGAGCCCATCAAGCAGAAAGTACAGTGGCTGCATGAAAATTGTGCAGACCGCAAGGAACCGGGCCTGTATCTGTGACAGCCGGTGGAAAACCTTACCCCGGATAACTGAACCGACAGCATGGCAAACGCGACCTTTATTGCCATGATATTCCTCGTTAAAGAGGAGGAAAGGAGAGATCATTGACAGCAACTATTGAACCTTTGAAAAAAGTAACCCTGTCACTTCTTGCCGGCAGCGGCGGCAGTGAGTCGGAAAAATATAATCTGACCGGCTCCCCGGTTAATTTTCAATTTATCTACGGGGTGGCAAGTGACGGACTCTGTCCCTTCGAAGCAGCTCTGCACGATAAAGCCATAGGCGAGAACCTGGTGCTCGCCGTATCAAGTGGTGAAGCCCATGAGTTTTTCGGTCATCTGTTCTCGCCGCTGTATCGAGCGCTTGGCGTACAGATCATCCCTGAGACGATCACCTTGCACGCCGAGGTAACCGCTGTAACCGACGCCCTGAACCAGGAGATCGTCCAGTCTTTGGCAAAAGCTCTGGCCAGCGGTGGCTGCGGCGGTTCATGCGGCTGCGGCTGCTGATTGTCAGGATCCTGTCCGGGCCATTCACCGAGAAATTGCTTGCAGTGATAAACGTCTCGGGGAGGTAAAGGACATCTCCTGTCCGGTGATCGGATCGCGGAACTCGATTTTCCGCGACAGCAGCTGAAGAGGGCGGCTGAAATCGCAGGGTATTTCCGGCAGGAGTGTCGGATAATACCGGTCATTGACAATGGTAAACCCCAGGCCGCTCATATGCATGCGCAGCTGGTGCTTTTTCCCGGTCAGGGGTGAAAGTTGAAAGCGGGCCTGGGCCGCGCCGATCTCGAGCAGTCGGATCCGCGAACGGGCATTGATCGGGCCCGCACAGGTTTTCATCCTGAACCAGGGGTCTCCCGTTTCGAGCAGGTTTTCCACCAGCCATTCGGTCCGGCCGGAATCGGAGGGGAACCGGCCTATCGCTTCATAGGTTTTCCGTACCAGTCCATCCATAAACAGCTGTTGATACGCCCCCCTGGTTTCTTTGTTCACCGACATCAGTACCAGGCCGGCTGTGCCCTGATCAATGCGATTTATCGGCGAGAGGCACGGGTTGCCGGTGGTTTCCTGCAGCCTGTTGATCAGCGTTTCCCGCACGTAAGGCCCGCCGGGGGTGACGGGGAGAAAATGGGGTTTGCAGACCACCATCAGGTGCTGGTTGGTATAGAGAATCCGCTCCTGAAAAGGAATCGCCGGCTCTTGCCGTACCTCCCGGAAATAGAACAACCGCTTGTTGGGCATATACGCCGTTGTCAGGGTGACCGGCTGTCCCGCCTCGGTAAGCACCTTTCCCGTGGCAATCCGTTCTACCCATGTCTGCTCGGGGATTTTCGGGAAACGCCCGACAAGAAAGGCAAGCAGTGTCGGATATGGTTTTCCCGTGTCCGGCAGGGACACTATCGATGGACTCGCGGAAATGCTCAAAGAGTACCCCTTCCAGCTTTTTCAAATGTCTTTATAAAGTTGTTTTCCGATATCTCGCCCACCTTAGCAATACATCGCCGCCAATCCAAGCAAAAATCAATTTTCCCGTCCTCGTCTGGTCAATGCCTGCCATCTCTAACATATTTTATGCTTATTTGTTTGATTAAGCCGCCGGAGGTATTATAATTTATGCGTTGATGAGTTGTAATAGAAAGAGACACCACACACGGTCAATTCTTACAACAGGGGGCTCCTCATGAAAATTAACAAAATTCTTCTTCCTTATGACGGTTCTGAATATTCCAACAATGCCGCCAACTATGCGCTGAATCTGGCAAAAATGACTGGTGCGCATGTCACCATTGTCCATTGCTACGTATGGGGTTGGAATATGCCGGAGGTGCCGGAATTGATAATTAATGACATTAAAGCGAATATGAAGAAGGAGGCGGAAGAGATAGTAAAGAGAGCCGAGCGAATTTTCGCGCAGCAAGGCGTGGAATATGAACTTGATACCCGTATCGGAGACCCCGGTTACGTATTGACCAATCTCGCAAAATCCAAGAAATATGACTTGATAATCATGGGCTCGCAAGGCCACTCGGAGATTGGCGGCCTGTTCCTCGGCAGCGTCACGCATAAGGTGCTCAACAAGATTTACTGTCCGGTCCTCGTTGTTCCTTGACAGCTCTTCCGGGGCAGTCGGCCAGCTGAACGGCAAATGACGGGTGGAAGATGGAACATCTATCATCCATCCGTCGCTGCTCTAAAATATTCTTGACAATAACGCATGGTCGTTTTACCATATGGCCAACCTTGGGGGTGATATGACAGGAAAACAGAAAGCGATTATAGAAGCGAAAGCAAACGTATTGAAAGCTTTGGGTCATCCCACCCGATTGTGGATGGCTGAGCAGCTTGAGAATGGCGAAAAATGTGTCTGCGAACTGGCGGAATTTATCGACGCGGATTTTTCCACCATCTCCAAGCATCTTTCCGTCCTCAAGCAAGCTGGGGTCGTGACCGATGAAAAGCGCGGAAAGCAGGTATACTACAAACTGAAGGTGCCGTGCATCTTGAAATATATGTCCTGTGTTGAAGCTGTCATAAAAGCCCAGGCGGAAGAACACGCCGTTATCCTGTAATTTTTTTTACTTAAACACTTGGCTAAATGACCAAATATCAAACAGTGGAACTCTGATCATGAACTGGAAAACAGAATCGAAGTATCTCTTCTGGATCGTTGCCATTTTTATCGGTTGTTTTTATCTGCCGGTCGGCACCGAGCGTTTTGACCAGGCGGTCCTGGAAGGCTTCCATCTGGTTAAATCGTATGCCCGTGAGCATGTGCTTCTCTGCCTGGTACCGGCATTTTTTATTGCCGGCGCCATCGGCGTCTTTGTCAGTCAGGCCTCGGTTACCAAATACCTTGGTGCCGGGGCCAATAAAATCCTCGCCTATGGCGTGGCATCCGTCTCCGGTACGATCCTCGCGGTCTGTTCCTGCACTATTCTGCCTCTGTTCGCCGGGATCTATAAAATGGGCGCGGGACTTGGTCCGGCCACGGCCTTTCTCTATTCCGGTCCGGCCATCAACGCTCTGGCCATAATCCTCACCGCCCGTATACTTGGACCGCAGCTGGGCATTGCCCGCGCGGTCGGCGCAGTTATTTTCAGTGTTGTCATCGGCATGTCGATGGCCTTTATTTTCCGTAAAGAAGAGAAGAACAAACTGGCGATACAAATGGCCATGCCGGAAGAAGAAGTGGCCCGCCCCCTCTGGCAGACCAGCCTCTATTTTTTCGCCATGGTCGGCATTCTCGTCTTCGCCAACTGGGGAAAACCCGAAGAGGCAAGCGGTGTATGGGCGGCGATTTTTAACGCCAAATGGATCATCACTGCCGTATTTTCAGGGATTTTCGGCTTAATGCTCATCTTCTGGTTTAAGATGCGCGCCTGGAAGGTTGGCAGTGTCGCCTTACCGGTGGCTGTTCTGGCACTTTTTTTCCCCGACCAGCATCTTCTCACCTTTACGGTCGGCTTTATCGGTTTATCCATTATCACCAGTACCGACCAGGGCGAAAACAAAGAGTGGTTCTCGTCATCCTGGACCTTTGCCAAACAGATCCTGCCGTTGCTGCTGCTCGGGGTTTTGATTGCCGGGGTGCTTCTGGGGCGCGTGGGGCATGAAGGATTGGTTCCTTCCACGTGGGTGGCCCAGATGGTTGGCGGCAACTCCCTGTTTGCCAATTTTTTTGCTTCCTTTGCCGGCGCATTCATGTATTTCGCGACCTTGACGGAGGTGCCGATACTGCAGGGCCTTATCGGCAACGGCATGGGCAACGGTCCTGCGCTGGCCTTGCTGCTCGCTGGCCCCGCCCTGAGTCTGCCGAATATGCTGGTCATTAACTCGGTGCTGGGCTGGAAGAAAACTGCAACCTTTGTCGGGCTGGTTATCGTCATGGCGACGATAAGCGGAAAAATTTTTGGACTCTATGCGGGTTAATTTAATTTGTGGAGAAAATTATGAAGATTCATGTACTTGGACCTGGATGCGCGAAATGCAATCAACTTACCGAGGCTGTGGCAAAAGCGGCCGATGAGCTCGGCATCACACACGACATCGAGAAGGTGGCCGATTTTGACAAAATAATGTCTTTTGGCGTCATGATGACCCCGGGACTGGTGATCGGTGGCGAAGTAAAAAGCGTCGGCAGAGTGCCATCTTACGATGAGATCAAGAAGATGCTGCAGAAAGCTGTTGAGACAGAGTCGAAGTAATTTTTCAAAAATATGCAGGAGTTGACGTGAGAAGCTACCATGTAACAAGAAAAACTGTGCTGTTGATTTTCTTTGTATCCAGTGTGTATCTGTTGCTCGGCACCTCTGCCGATGCCACGGAACAAGGGGCGCTCCTACCCGTTCCGGGGATGGTGACCATGGTCGATCTGGGTGCGAAAAAATGCGTTCCCTGCAAAATGATGGCGCCAATTCTGGAAGAGCTGAAAAAAGAATACAGCGAGAGGGCGGCAATCGTCTTTATCGATGTCTGGGTGGATCCGGATGCCGGCAGGAAATTTGGCATACGGGCAATACCGACACAGATATTTTTCGATGCCGAGGGAAAAGAGGTTGGCAGGCATGAGGGATTTCTGGACAAGGCGAGCATTGTTGCAGAATTACAGAAGCTTGGTGTTGAATAATCCATGGATCATTTTTTTTAACGATCCATGCCTGGATGAGCCAGGGGCTCCTGATCCTGCCGGATTCTGTATCGGCCCTCGGTCTGTACTTTGTCGGGCTGCCGATAATGGACTCCATCGGCAGCTGATGATTATGGCCGGCGCTTGTAGATTAACGGATCAAGCCCGGAATGACGATGGTGTGTTACTCCGGATTGACGGCCGTGCTCTCCCCCCAGACCTTTCGGCTTCGCTCGATCTTCTTCTTGACCGTGGTCCAGGATTTTTTCATCAGAAACGATTCCCGGTACCGGGCCACCATCTGTTCGAACATGGCCAGGGGAACAGTCAGGGTGACTTCGTCGCCTTTGAAAAACTTCCGGGCCGAGATGTCCCATCCCCCAAGCACCGCCCGGTTTTCTCCCCGGGCCTGAAAATACATGGGCCAGGCCACCATGCTTCCGCAGGCCGCACTCCATGGCGAAACCACGCAAAGCGGGTCGCCGGTGACGAAGGCAGCCAGCTGGTGCATGCCGGCGATGGCTTCGGGGCGATCGAACACCACGATAAAAAGAGGCTGTTCTTCGTCGGTAAACTGATTCAGGGGTTTGAACACGCAGAATTTTCCCGGGGCAGGTTCCGGATCCAGGTTCTCGAAGATGTGACGCAGGCGGTCCGGAGAATCGCAGTAGTGTTCCCCCTCCATGTGGTTGGGGATTCCCGTGGACACGTAATGGATGATGGTTTCCAGCTGGGGCTTGTTGAAGCCCATCCAGAAGGCGCAACCCAAACATCCGTAGCGTTCGGCGGAAAAATACGCGGCGGTCTTTTTCTTTCTGGCCCGCCAGATGTGGCCGATGGCACAGGAAAAGTTACCGAACACGGTGGGCCAGTCCACCCGGTTGTCGATCTCGTTTTGCCGGGTGGGAAGGGGGAGGGGGTTGGGCGACAAGGCCGAGTTCGGCTCGGTGTCAGTGAAATACATGCCCATGGGCATTTCGGAAAGCCCTGCCGCAGCAAGAAAATCGTCCAGTGAATGTTTCCAGGATGTACTCATGATACCCTCCTAAAATAATTTCCTTTGAGAATTTTATAAGTAGACTGTCAATCTATGTCTGACTCAGAAATATTTATAATTTATTCGGTCATTTCTTTTATTTTCTGCGACCAATGTGTCCATCACCGGGCCCGAAGAATGAGCGCATGATGCAAAGTGCTGGCGGGCATCAGTCCAATCAAATTTGGAATAAGTCAGAGTGGGTTCCGGTACGCTCGAAAACAACGCGATCAGATTCAACCAGGTACATCAATAACCAGTCAGATTCAATATGGCATTGCCGTCGCCCTTTCCAGTGACCAATTAACTTATGATCCCGATGAATGGCATCAAGCGGTTCCTCCTCCACTAGAGAGCAGATGATTATTTTCAGTTTATCAAGATTTTTTCCTCGCTTTTTCATCCGTTTGGTGTCGCGCTCAAACTGCTTTGTGTAAACCGGTGTGAGCATTATATACCTAACTTTTTGAACATGTCGTCGGTGTCGTTACAAATGATGAGATCGCGTCCGGCATCCGTGTCGGAAAACGTTTTCTGTGTGATCTCATTGGGAATGACTACGTCAAAGGGCAAACCTTTTTTTAATTCAACTTGCTTGTAAAAAAGGGTTATTGCCTGGGTTGTAGTTAGTCCCAGCTGCTTGAATATTTGCTCGGCCTTGCCCTTTAAATCGGGTTCAATTCGAGCTCTTATCGTGGTTGTCTTTCCCATGGTTTACCTCCATTTACCTTTCTGCAAATGTAGCTCAAATGGGGTACATTGTCAATGGGTCTCATAAAAGGGGTCATCCCCTTTTATTTTTTATACAGTTTTGCAGGATGCTTTCATGGTCAGCAAAAGAATTTGCAGCATCTAACATAAAATGATAGCTTATACAGAATGTTTTTGACAAATTTTGGCTGGATGATCATTTTTTACATAAATCATTTAGAAAGCGATTACTTATCACCCTTGATTCTCACTTTTACGGGAATGTCGAAACCGGATTTGATCAGCGTTTCCCTATAACGGGAAGGAAGGCCGCGTTCTTAAGCGGCGTGGTCATGAACAAGGGGGAATACCAGTGAAGCTACACGCCTTTGTCGCTATGCCGTTCGGCAGCAAACCGGGGCCGGATGGGCAAGTGATCAATTTCAATCGGGTCTACGACGAACTGATTAAACCCGCGTTGCAGGCCGCGAGGCTCGAAGTCGTCCGCGCGGATGAAGAGGAACGCGCCGGCGACATCCGCATCGATATGTTCCAGGAACTGCTCATCGCTGATCTGGTGGTGGCTGACCTCACCCTGCCCAACCCCAATGTCTGGTACGAACTCGGCGTACGCCATGCGCTGCGGGCGCGCGGCGTGGTCATCGTCTGCGGCGGCCAGGTCACTACCGCCTTCGATCTCTATACCGACCGCAAGCTGCGCTACGGCATCAAGGACGGCGGGCCGGACACGGCGACGCTCGCCAGTGACATCCAGCGCCTGACCGAGATGGTCAAAGCGACCATGGAATCCTGGCACGGCCGCAAGGTCAGCCCGGTGTATCAGTTGTTGTCCAACCTGCAGGAGCCTGACTGGAAATCCCTGCGTATCGGGAACGTGCGCGAGTTCTGGGAGCGACACGACGCCTGGGAAGATCGAATTGTGCTTGCCCGCAAGGCAGGTCATATCGGCGACGTGCTGGTGCTGGCTGACGAAGCCCCTGTTGCCGCCTTTCGCGCCGAAGCCTGGATTCGCGCGGGGGTGGTCCTGCGCAAGGCGGGGCGCTTCGACTTTGCGCTGGAGCAGTTGGAACGGGGGTTGGAAGTGGAACCGGGCAACCTCACCGGCCTGCGCGAGAAGGGAATGTGCCTGCAGAGGTTGGCGCTGGCCCATGTCCCGGGGTGTTCCCTGGACCGTGCGCGTGAACACTATCGCAATGTGCTGGAGCAATACCCGGACGACCCGGAAACCTGGGCATTGCTTGGGCGCGTGGACAAGGATGCCTGGATCGTGGCCTGGCGCCGGCCCGACATAACACCGGAGCAGATGCGCGATGATGCAGCTTACGAAGACGCACTGCTGCGCGCCGCCATCAAGAGCTACGCCGAGGGTTACCGGCGCAACCAAAGCCACTATTACTCGGGCATCAACGCACTGACATTGATGCAGCTGTATCGTCATCTCACCGGCGAGACACGCTACGATCGGGAGATGGCCATTCTGGCAGGGGCGGTGCGTTTCTGCGCCGAATGCGAGCCCGACGAAAACCAACGCTACTGGTCGCTGGCGACCCTGGGTGATCTGGAAGTGCTGGTTGGCATACCGGACAGCGTCAAAGCTGCCTACAAGGAGGCCATCGCCAGAAACGACAAGAGCTGGTTCGACCTCGACTCCTGCCGGGCACAGCTCCTGCTCCTCAAGGATCTCGGGCTGCAGCCGGACAACGTCGACGCAGGGCTCGCAACCTTCGAGCGCGCCCTGCAAAAACTGATCAAGCCCGAAGACCAATGGCAGCCGCGCCAGGTGTTCCTGTTCAGCGGCCATATGGTGGACGCGCCAGGCCGTACTCCAGCACGCTTCCCACCGGAGAAAGAATCCATCGCCGCGCAGAAAATCGCCGAAGCCCTGCACCAGCTCGGTGCGGGTCCTGACGATCTCGCCCTCACCCAGGGCGCCTGCGGCGGCGACCTTTTGTTCACCGAAGCCTGCCTCCAGCGCGGGGTACAGGTGCACTGGCTGCAACCCTTCAGTGAGCCCGAATTCATCCAGAAATCGGTGGTACACAACTATGAGGCCTGGCGCCCGCGCTATCTCGACGCCAGAGTAAAACTGGCCGCGCCCATTCGCTCCGCCCCCGACGCACTTGGCCCCCCACCTCCTCATTCTGAGCCGGACTACCCCTACGAACGCTGCAACCTCTGGCTGCTCTATACCGCCTTCGCCCGCGGTGTAGACAAGGTAAACTTTGTCTGCCTGTGGAATGGACAAGGGGGCGATGGTCCAGGAGGCACGGCGCATATGTACAACGAAGTAAAACGACGCACAGGACGGGTAACGTGGATCGATACCCGCAATCTTCGGTAAACCAGAGGCAGCATCAAGGAGAAAGCCATGACCAAGCGCGCAGTGTTAATCGGCATCAATCGCTACAGTATCCCCGGCGCGGACCTGCGGGGGTGTGTCAACGACGTCAAGAACATGCAGGATGTACTCACCAGGTATTACGGTTTCAAGGCGGATGACATTGCCGTGCTGACTGATTTGGCGGCAACCAAGAAAGCGATGCAGGCGGCGATTGTCGATCTGTTGAACCAGGGGCAGGCGGAGGATGTGCTGTTGCTGCATTACTCAGGCCACGGTTCCAACGTGCCGGACGATGATGGCGACGAGGCAGACAACCGTGACGAAATACTGTGTCCGACCGACCTCGACTGGAAGGATCCGCTCAGGGACGACTGGCTCCGAACGACCTTCGACAAGCTGCGCCCGGGAGTGAGTCTGACCGTCATCATGGACTGTTGCCACTCCGGCACCAACACCCGTGCCCTGCTGCCGCCGGATGCGCCGATGATCCCGCGTTATCTGCCCAACCCCTGGGACATCATGGCCGAGGAGTCCGGGCGTACACTGCGCGGCAAGCTGCGCGGCGAATTGCGCACCTCCCCGCGGGCATTGCGCAAGGAATCAGATGTCGTGGTGGCCGATATTCCGGAGCTTCTCGTTACCGGGTGTCGTGATACCCAAACCTCGGCCGACGCCTACATCGGCAAGAGCTACAACGGCGCGCTCACCTACTATCTTGTCGAGGCGCTTGCAGAGGGTGAGGGGAAGATCAGCTATCGCGATCTGCACGCCAAGACGGTGGCCAAGCTTCAACAGAGCGATTACGATCAGGTGCCGCAGCTTGAAGGACGCAAGGAGCAGTTCGACCGGCAATTTCTTTCGCCGCTGGTGTGAGCTATGAGTGAAAAACGCCTGCCAAGCAGTCTTGTGGGCAGCAGAACTCAAACGTAACGCGCCTGAGGCGCACATAGGGAGAGGACGCGATGACCATCCAACTTCTCATTCCGGGGCGGAATGAACCACTGGAACCCTTTCGCGCGCGGTTACGCGGCACGGCTGAGGCCCCGCCCACTACAGATCTGCTGAATAATATAGAGGTGGTGCATGCCTTCGACCTTTCCCAGCCGGCCCGAGCAACTGCCAAAGGTGCACCACTGGTGGTGGAGGTAGAGGACGACGACATCCTGGAGATCGAGGTCGACGGTGGGTTGACGCTGTGGACATCGGCCGAGCGTTATAAGAAGAGGGTGGAGCTTTGGCATCCCGAGGCCATCTCTGACCGCGGCCTGAAACTGATGGGTTTGCCGGGGCCCAGCATTGCGGATCGCGGCGTAAAGGACTGGTTCACCGGGGCGCTGCGGGTGCTGCGCCTGAAGGCTGATGATCTTGTCGAGCAGCTGAAAGATCCCAGGAGCTGGACGGATTGTGTCAAGGACCTGGCACTTGAACAGGTGGAAAAGGCCGGCGCCTGGGCGACTGCCAAACTGCTCATGTATCTGATCGAAAAGCGGCTCACGCCCGCCCCGGGCTTGTACCGCTGGTCCTCGATGGACGCCAATGCCCCGCATGACCTCACCAAGGCTCAATTGCTGATGCCAAACGACCTGCCCAGGGACAAACCCATCCTGGTGTTTATCCACGGTACTGCTTCACGCACTCTCGGCAGCTTCGGGGCCTTTTGCGAAGGCGATGCCAGCCAGGAATGGCGCACACTGCGGGCAAGCTTCGGTGAACATATCTATGCCTTCGAACATCGCACCATGAGCGAAAGCCCCATCGACAACGCCCTCGCTCTTGCCGAGCTCTTGCCGGAAGGCGCGCAGGTTTCTCTGGTCACCCACTCTCGAGGCGGCCAGGTGGGGGATCTGCTCTGTCTGGACGTGGCCGATTTTGACGATGCCCGCATCGATCGTTTCAAACGTCCCGGCTCGAAATTTGATGAGGCCGACCGCCATGACAGGAAGCAACTCAAACGTCTGCGCGACCAGCTGCAACAGAAACGCCCGCGCATCATGCGTGTTGTCCGCGTGGCCTGCCCGGCGCGTGGCACCCTGCTGGCCTCGGACAACATTGACGAATTTCTTTCACTGCTGACCAATCTCATCGGCTACATCCCGGGCGTCGGTCAATCGCCGGTCTACGAGGTCATCAAGCGCGTGACATTACAGGTGGTGCGGGATCGCACCGACCCGGCACTGATCCCTGGTATCGAGGCGATGATGCCGGAGTCACCCCTGGTAGCCCTGGTGAATGGTGCCACCGGCGCGGGGGGAGAACTGGCGGTAATCGCCGGGGACATCGAGGGCGGCAACTGGTTAAAGCGCATTGCCGTGTTCGTCAGCGACCGCTTCATCTATGAGCAGCGTGACAACGATCTCGTGGTCAACACCGATTCGATGTTCTACGGTGCACGGCGTGCGGAGGAATATTACCTCTTCGATCAGGGCTCCGACGTCAGCCACTTCAATTATTTCCAGAACGCGCGCACCCGTATCAAGCTCGCTCAATGGTTGTTGGCCTCTGCCGGACAGCCGCCAGAAGGGTTCACACCGTTTGAGCCGGAGCATGTTCAGCCGGTGCCCATGCAGCGCGCATTGCAGATTCGCGCGGATGTACCCAGGCCGGCGGTGTTTGTGCTGCCGGGGATCATGGGATCGCAATTGGAGCGCAAGAACCACCGCGTCTGGCTGGATTACCCGGATTTGATGGTGGGCGGCTTAGGCAAGATCGAGGACATTCACGACAGCACCATCAAGGTCACTGGTCTGCTGGGTGAATACTACGACCAACTCTGTACTTATCTTGCGGGTAGCCATCAAGTGTTGCCTTTTGCCTACGACTGGCGCAAGTCCATCCGTGACGCCGCCGCCGCCTTGGGCAAAGAGGTCCGCACGGTACTGAAGAAGACGTCCCAGCCGGTGCGCTTCATCGCCCACAGTATGGGTGGTCTGGTGGTTCGCCGCTTTATTGCCGATCATGCGGGTTTATGGGATGAGGTCTGTGCTCGACCGGGGAGCCGAGTCGTCATGCTGGGCACGCCGAACCGCGGGTCTTATTCCATGGTCGAGAGCCTGCTTGGCGCCGCCGAGACTGTGCGTCAGCTTGCCTTGCTCGACCTGGCACATGACCTTCAGCGGGTGGTCGACATCATTGGTGGTTTCCAGGGGGCATTGGAATTATTGCCCCAGAATTCATTGTCTCGGCAAGGGGAGGACGCGGCGGCTGACTGGTTTACCGAGGAGACCTGGAAGGTGCTTAAAAAAGCGAATGGAAATTGTGCCGCCGTGCCTACCGCCAGGATGCTGGCGGATGCACAGAATTCCGTGGCTTCGTTACCTGAAAATATTCCTCATGCTGACCGCGTGGTCTACGTGGCGGGCAGTGCGCCCATGACGCCCTGTGGTGCAAAGGTCGACGAACATGGCCGCGTGGTCCTGTCATCGACTGGTGCAGGCGATGGTCGGGTAACGCACGAAGCAGGCAAACTGCCGGGTGTGGTGACATGGTATATGGCCGCTGAACACGGTGAACTTGCTGCTCATAAACCGGCGTTCCCGGCGTTGGTAGAACTGCTCGAACAAGGCAAGACGACCAAGCTGTCGTCCACGCCTCCCAGCCTGGCACGTGGCGAGATCAGGGATTTACCCTACACGCCGCAACCGGTGCTGTACCCCACGCGAGGCGAACTTATCGCAGGCTTGATGGGGAAACCCGTGCGGGCTTACCGCCGACGCGAACCGGTGAGTCTCAGCGTCTGGGTCACCCATGGAGATCTGCGTTACGCCACCTATCCGGTCATGGTGGGCCATTATCTCGGCGACACCATCGTCGCTGCCGAAAGTTACCTGGACAGCAAACTCGACCACGCGCTGTCGCAACGTTATCAACTTGGCGTCTATCCCGGGGCTCTGGGGACAACCGCCATCGTGCAGCGCCCGACGAGCGAGCTGGATATACGCCTGGGCATTCCGCGTGGGGCGATCGTGATTGGCCTCGGGCGGATGGGTGAACTGGGAACAGGTGCACTGGAAAACACCGTACGTGAAGGCGCATTGCAATATGCACTGCAAACGTATCACAGCGCACCTCGTGCAATCAAAGAGGACAAAACGCTGGAGATTGGACTCAGCACCTTGCTGCTCGGCGCCAATTCGGCATCCAAAATTACGGTGGAGGACTCGGTTACAGTCCTGATGCGCGCGGTTGCGCAGGCAAATTCCAAGTTGGCCAGGACGCACATCCCGGTGCGTATCAAGCAGCTTGAAATCATCGAGCTATTCATCGATGCAGCAACGCAGGCGGCGCATGCCGCACGCGAACTCGCCTCCGCGGTTGCTCAGTCTTTGCACGTGCGTATCGATGCACAGCCAGAGTTGGTGGTCGGCCGCAATGGCCGCACCCGGCGTTCGCTCAGGTCTGTACCAGGACAGTGGCGGCGCTGGTCGGTGACGGCTGAATCCGTTCCACACACAACGACGCGACTGCCCGCGTTACCGAAAGCGATGGCCGAGCGCTTCAAGGCCAGCTTGTCCGATGTCAGCCAGCTGGATGAGCCGACCTGGCGCGTCGTGCTGGACTGCGCCTTCGCTGACAGCACCGACCGCGAACAACCGCATCTCGCCTTGCGCTATGTCGCCACCGCAGACCGGGCCCGTACCGAAGTGAGCGTGCAGCAACGTCAGCCCGAGCTGATCGACAGGTTTGTGCAACTCTCGGTACGAGATACCCAGTTCCGGCTGGGGACAGCCCGCACCCTGTGCGAATTGCTGCTGCCTAACCAGATAAAAGACAGTATCGGGCAGACCACACGCCTTGTGCTCGAGGTCGATGCCGAGACGGCCAACTATCCCTGGGAGCTGATGGTGGATGAGGGCGAGCCGCTCTGCGTGAAACTCGGATTCGTGCGGCAATTGCGGACGGGGCATTATCGGATGCAGATTCGATCCGCCACATCCAAGTGGGCCTATGTCGTTGGCGACCCTGTGACCTCGGCCACCATCCCCTCCTTGCCGGGGGCACGCGCCGAGGGACGGCTGGTTAAAGATTTGCTGGCAAGCAAGAACTACAGCGTGGAGTACAACTCTGAGCGGCACAACGCCCTTGATGTGTTCAACCGGCTTTTTGCACAACCCTATCGCATCCTGCACCTGGCGGGGCACGGCTACTACGAGGCCTCAACCACGGCGGGTCGACCGGCGCGCAGCGGCATGGTGCTGGAAGGGGGCTTGTATCTCACCGCCGTTGAAATCGCCCAGATGCGTCATATCCCCGATCTGGTTTTTCTCAACTGCTGTCATTTGGCGAAAATGGGCCCCGAGGCCAAAGAGACCAACCCGGTCGCTTATAACAAACTTGCCGCCAGCCTATCGCGTGAACTGATCGAGATGGGGGTGCGGGCCGTGGTCGCTGCCGGCTGGGCTGTGGACGATAACGCGGCAAACGAATTCGCCAAGTCCTTCTACACGGCCATGCTCTATGGCGCGACCTTCGGCAACGCATTGCAAAAAGCACGTAAAGAAACCTGGAACCAATTCCGAGACCGCAATAACACCTGGGGTGCCTACCAGGCCTATGGTGATCCCGATTTCCGCCTCAACACCGACGAAACAGCTGGCGAAAAAGTTGATGGCCAGCCGTATGCATCGGCGGAAGAAGTACTCTATGACTTAGGTTCGATACGGATAACGTCACAGGATATTTCGAATGCAGAAACAAAAGAGATGAAGCAGCAAATGAAAACATCCTTACTGCAAGAGCTGGCAGACCTGAAAGACAAATGCTCGGCTGCGTGGCTTGCCCAGGGAGCTGTGTCATCTCGATTTGCCCGGGCCTATGGCGAGCTGGGTGAGTTTGAAATCGCCATCGAGTATTACCGGAAAGCTTTGAGCGCAGACGGGGAAGACAGCGGTGTACTCATCTCGGCCGCCGAACAGCTTGCCAATCTTCAAGCCCGCTTGGGGGGAGATCAAGACGCCCCTAATCCCGAATTAATCAAAGAGGCCATTGAACGTCTCCAGCATCTGCTTGCAATTGGCAGCACCCTTGAGCGCCTGGCCTTGTTGGGCAGTGCCTATAAACGTCTGGCTCAGGTAAAAGCAGATCGCGAAGGTATTATCGCAGCGCTCAAACAATCGGCCGCCTATTACAAAGAAGCGGCCGAAACCGGGGTCCAGCGGGGTCAGTTCGATCCCTACCACGGCCTGAACTGGATCATCCTTGAGACCCTCCTGGGCAACACACTGCCCG
The DNA here is from genome assembly GCF_054657295.1 of Desulfocastanea catecholica. Lineage (NCBI taxonomy): Bacteria > Pseudomonadati > Thermodesulfobacteriota > Desulfobulbia > Desulfobulbales > Desulfobulbaceae > Desulfocastanea > Desulfocastanea catecholica. The sequence goes on along the minus strand of NZ_BAAHYZ010000005.1, from coordinate 29,661 downwards.
ATGCCGAATCCTGGTTGGCACGCTGCGAAGCAGTTGCCGTCGAACGTTATGCCGCCTCACGCAAACTGTGGGATGCCGTCGCCTCGCCCGATGCCGACATCGTCCGTCGCCTGCTGCGAGGTGATCTGAAAGCCGAAGCCGTCGCCTCCATTATCGCCGGTTATCACGAGGTGTTTGTCACCGCCCAGGCTACACCGCGCGAACAGGACTCGGTGGTAGGGCAGCTAAAATTTATTAAGAACATGCTCAAACAGCTGGGAGGTGACGACGCCACTGTCAAAACGATCGATGACATTCTGAAAGGACTGGCTGGGGAGAAAGAGGAAAAAACGTCCACGACCGCAGTCGAATTGCCACGCTCAAAACCAAAAGGTGAGCCAGAAGGCAAGAGTGGGCGGAAAAAACGGACACAACAGAAGACCTAACAATGATCAGCCGAATCGTGCCAGGTATCTCTTCACCTGCCGCGCATGCGATGATGGTGTGGTGCTTGCACAGCCTATTTGCGACAAACCCAACGTCAGTGTATCAGGCCGTCATTGAGGTTGGTCGTCAATAATGGATACGAAGATTTACTGACATCTTTGCCGCATGGCACACCTAGAAACGTGCCAGCACAGCACCAAGGACTTGTATCATATGAAGTTCTCCAAAATTGTATGTCTTTTCATTGTGGATGACATGCAGAGAAGTCTAAAACAACAATTACCGACCACAACGTTGGATACCGACCGGGCGTAAGGCTGCCCGGACGGGTTAACGGCGCAGCTGTTAGACCTAAAGCGACACAGGAGGACAAAAGATGTATCCAAAGGATTTTTTCCAAACACACGATGTAAAGACTAAAAAAGGCCAGTGTTTCGTCTTGATGCCCTTCATGGAAGCGATGAACGATATCTTCGAAACAATTCGTGAAGCAGTCGAGAGCCATGAACTGAACTTCACGTGCATGCGCGCAAAGGATCTAACCGGCGGTGGCTACATTCTTGACGACATCCTTAAAGGAATTGAAGAATCTGAAATAGTGATAGCCGATCTTACTACAAGCAATCCAAATGTATTCTACGAAGTTGGGATAGCGCACACTCGTAAGGACAAGGAGAAGATAATTCTCCTGACCCAGAACATTGATACTGTGCCTTTCGACCTCCGGCCCTTTCGTTGCATCATGTACCGCCAAAGTATCGGAGGAGCCAAAGAGCTTCAGCGCGAGCTGGTTCGGGCAATTATTGACATTGTCAAGGGCTTCTTCCGCTTCTCACTGAGAGACGGCGAGGAGTGGAAAACTCCCAAGATGCTGTTTGGCAAGGACAATTGCCTCTACGGCGTACGTGTTCACGACTCAGCCATTGGTGGTGACGCAGCCAAGTTCATGCTGAGCATGACACGCAAAATCGCAGGAGAGCCGATTGAGCAAATTAAGAATACTGGGCATGGGATAGGCATAGGCGGTACGGTTAAGGTACCATACATTCCTTGGAAAATTACGCTTGAATCGGTTCGTGATGACCTTGCCTTTTTTAGCCTTTCTCAAGAGCCAGACTGAAGTTAGGTGTATCTATAATGACAGCTATGAAAGGGATCATAGAGAACCTGCGGTTACCTAATTTTTTCTGCACCTGACCGGTGTTCCGCGGTCGCTCCACACAGTCAGGTGAGAAAATCGTTCTCGGCACTGCATCGCCGAGAATCGCGGTGCTGACTACGTCGAGCACCTTGCCCCGGCGCTTTGCGCCAGAACCAGGCGCTTCACTTGACGTCGAGAACGTATGAGGCGCTGGAGCGGCAAGTTTGTTGGCGGCGCAAGTGAGTGCCGAGATTATGCGTATGACCTTTTGTCCAGAACTTGGAGGTGCTTTATGAAAGACATCAATGTACTTGATCGTACAATCTTCGTCAGTTATGCACACGAAGATAGAGAAAGGATCAAGCCGATAGTCTCATACCTTGCTGAGACCGGATTTTCAATCTGGTGGGATCAGCAAATTCCACCTGGTTCGAACTTTCGGTACGTCATCCAGGAAGCTCTGGAAAGTGCTGCATGTGCAGTTGTGTTTTGGACGAACAACTCAATCAAGAGTGATTTTATTTGGTCTGAAGTACAAAAAGCGAAAGACAGAGGCGTTTTAGTTCCTGTGAAGTTAGACGAAGATGCTGATATACCTCTCGGATTCTCCGAAATGCATCACATAGAATTATTTGGCTCCATCACAACGAAGTCATCTGGTGTTAAGAAGCTGATCCACAGCCTGAAGCAGTTACTAAGGATGCCGACAAAGCAGGAGGGGTACGCCGGGACCTTAAAAGAAAACGATTGGGTTGTTTCACAGACGGATTCAGCAACATCTGAGCTGAAGAATCTGGTTTCGCAAATTGGAGATATCAGTAAAATAATTTTGTTGGATGATCAGTCTAATAAAGCTATCCGGGGGGCCTTGGCGGAAGTAGAGAAAACCTATAAGTCGGTGTTGAAGGCGATCCAAGAATTTATCGAACCCGCTCTTGGTGTGGATCGAGTTGACGCGAAATCTTATGCGAAATTAGCAAGGCGATCCCTTGCAACTGACATTCGCAATGGTAGAGGTCATTGCAAGCGAATACTTGCCTATTATGCCACAGTGGGTGGTATGCGTGAAAAGCTAACTGCGGAAAAGAGTGAAAAAGAGTTGGCTGAAATAGACAGCATCTTTGGCAGATTAGGTTCAGCAGATGGCGATCTTTTTGAACAACTGGAGGAGATTGGGAGGGTTCTTACAAACGAGTCTAGAGTAATTGTTGGACTTCTTGCAAGCGGGCAAGAGAAACAAGGAAGAGAAAGGATTATTGCTGCCAATGAGAAGTTGACCTCTCTGGAAGATGATTTAGATAGGGCAATGTCGGAACTCCAGCAATTACAGGAAGCGCTCGGTTATGCAAATTAGATTTCGCATGTTGAGCGAATATGCATAATGGCACAAATTCAGCCGACGCCAAATAGAGAATATGATGGCCAGATACAAGCTCAATTCCTATGCCCAAGGCCAATTCATTCCAGTCTTTTAGAAATTGTTAAAGGTGTCACAACTTTCCATGTTGCCATTTTCGAAACCACTTTTGAACCATTTTACACGTTGTGCCGCACTGCCATGGGTAAATGAATCCGGGCTTACATAGCCTTGTGACTGTTTTTGTAGAGTGTCATCACCGATGGCGCTGGCAGCAGTCAGACCTTCTTCTAGATCACCTGCTTCGAGTAATTGTCGGGTGCGGTTGGCATGATTGGCCCAGACGCCTGCCAGGCAGTCGGCTTGCAGCTCCTGCCGCACGGAGAGCTCGTTGGCTTTCGTCTTGCTGAGTTTGGCTTGGGCCGCATGGACTTGACTGGAGATACCCAGCAGGTTTTGAACATGGTGACCGACTTCGTGGGCAATGACATAGGCCTGGGCAAAGTCGCCCGGGGCCTTGAAACGGTTTTTCAACTGATCATAAAAACCGAGGTCGATATAGACCTGTTGATCACTTGGACAATAAAATGGTCCCATGGCTGATTGGGACATTCCGCAAGCGGATTTTACTGCATCACGAAACAGCACCAGGCGTGGCGGCTGATAGACTATTCCCCTTTCTCGAAACAAGACGGTCCAGGTGTCTTCGGTATCGGCCAGGACGACTGAAATGAAGTCTACCAATTCTTTTTCTTCCGCCGTTTCTTGAATTGCTTCTGAAGACACACCGCCTGTGGAATCTGGTTGCAGACCAAGGCCACGCAAGATAAAGCCGAGGTCTCCGGTAAACAAACCGTAGGCGCCTACACACAATAGCAGTATGACAGTACCCTTGAAGCCCAGAAATTGGAATATCACGGAAAGAAGGCGCCAATTACCACTGCTGCCGCCTCCGAGTCCAGATACACGTTCACCACGACGATCTTCCACATTGTTACTTTTACGATTTCCACGCCATCGCATAATTATTTCCCCAATGTATAAGAATTTCTCCTATCAGAGATGAAGTGTTAGAAAACAGCTCTTGCCATTATGGGAATCTATTGTTCTCTGACCCGTTTTTGCTCATCAACTTTTGAACAGTGCATGTACACTTTGTCCAAACAAGGGCAGGGTTGATGTCAGATCACCTTCAAAAAAATAGTCGGCAACCGGAGTCGTTTTGGTGTATCCGGGAAAGGAGAGCGCCTGTTCCCGGTTGAATTCGTAGATAAGACCGCCTCGCTCCTTCACCAGCATCGGTAGTCCAGCGGCAGGGTATACCTTGGCCGACGTACCGATGACCAGCAGCAGGTCGCAATTAACCATAAGCTCTTCGATTTCCTCCAGATTCCTGACTACCTCGCCAAACAGTACAACGTTCGGTTTAAGGGGAAAATGGCAACGTGCGCACATCGGAATGTCTTTCATTGTGTAATGGCTTTCCGTAACCTGGATAATTGTATGGCATTGAAGACATTGCAGATGTTGGTGATCACCGTGGATTTCCAGCACATTTTTACTGCCTGCGGCCTGATGCAAATTGTCGACGTTCTGGGTCACCAACCCTTGCAGAAGACCTTTCTCTTCTAATTCAGCCAGTACCTTGTGCGCCTGATTCGGCTTTTTACCAAGGAGGCCTTTGCCAAGCGTACGGTAGAGCTTCCATGCCTTTTCCGGGTTTTTATGGAACACATCGAGGGTGGCATATTCATCCGGGGAAAAGATTGTCCATACACCGCCGGGACTACGGAAATCGGCGATACCACTGTTGACCGAAATACCTGCACCGGTGAGCGCAGCAGGACAGGCTGCTCTGCAGAATTTTTCCGCTGCTTCTTCGAGGTATGCAGTATTTTTATGGGGAATGATGGTTTTCATAAAGTTCCACACTCCTTTGTCTGTGGGCAGGGGATGTATGGTGGCATCAAATAGTCTGGGTTCCTTGTTCTTTAATTTTTATAATTACACTTTTTTTCAGAGCTTTTCACCCCAAACAGCAAAAATCGGGTCCGAGGTAAAAGTGCTCGCGTTGTGTCTATCGTCATATGGCCGTGGATAGCCGCGTATCGATTCGGTATGCAGCTTGATCAACCCCTTTTGCCGACGAAAAAGGTTGAGAACATAGCCCTGTCGTTCAAAGGGGTGCAGGTCCGGCCATATTTCAATTTCCTTGCCGGGAAACCATCGGTCGGAAATGACCACGACGGCAACGCCTCCCGGTCGTAAAACCCGCTCAATTTCAGCCATTACGACACAAGGTCTGGTCAGATATTCAATGGAAACCGTGCAGAGTACCGCGTCAAAGGTATTGTCGCCGAACGGCAGGGGAGAAACTGCATTCAGGTCTTGCAGCACATAGGTCAACAAGGCCTTGTTCCGCTGCATTTCTTCTTTATTGAGTCCGAGGCCGGTAACAGCATAGTCCCGGGCGTTGCCCGGCAGGTGAGATTCCATGCTGCTCATCAGATCGAGTATCTGCATCCCCGGTTGCAGCAGCCTGCCATACATGTCGCGCACATGCCTTCGCGCCGTATCATCGAGATGCTGCACTAAACGGGGCGTTCTGTAAAACTCTGCATCGACCTCGGTATTGGCCCGATGAAAAGGATAGGCGCCATACATGCTCATCTCGGCTTTTTCAGTCGGAATCTGCATGCCCGGGCCATTTTGACAGATAAGGTCGGCAATATCGGTCAGAGAACCTCCCCGCTGCACGGCAATTTCCTGTACATCAAGAATCTGTGCTGCAACCGTAAGTGCATAGCGGGCCAGAGGATGATTGGTATCCGCCAGCAGGCTTGTCTCCGTCGCCCCGATGATTCTAAAGGGAGTGGTATCACCGGGAAAACAGTTCAGTTGTTTCCAGGCAAGATCCTGGGGATAATATCTGCCGACAACCGGTGTGACAGTATCTGCAGCCCTGTCCTTGGCGAAATCTTTTTTCCTTATGTGCCGCACATGCGTCGTGCTGTACGGCGGGACAAGCACACCCGCGGCGAACTGCTCGACATATTTTTCACCAATACCGAGCGCCATTATCCCGTCATGCATGTTACCTGGGAAAAAATCCCGCCAGAAATCGATTTTTCCGGCATAGACCCTGTCCCGATGTGATGCATAAGGGCTCTGCCACTGTACCGAAAATTCAACTATTGCTCGTTTTGTTGTGGTATTCATCAGTTCCTCTCTTGAGTAACCCCTTGGGTAAAAGTGGTTTGGCGAAAGATTGGTTTATTGCAAAAAAAACATCTTTAAAACACTATACTAATGCGGCTTGTCGGAGACACAACAGTAAGTAAAGAGGAGTTTAATGGTAGCTTGAACTATGAATAATTTCATGTTTGCAGGGTCATGCTGCTATCAGCAATCGTGCCTTTCCGGACTTTATCCGTTTTTGCTGGACGATTTTGAAAAATGCAAAGAAGAAAAAGTCAATAAAAATCAGCTAATCGTTTGCCGTTAACCGGAAAAGGCGGTATGATTTATGTATTGTCAGCGATTATTTTGTCGAAAGGACTTGACAGAACTCCCGACACAACAATTCTCGATTCACCTCAGCAAATTTCTTCGGGTACTGTGCTATATAACGGCAGATGGCGAAAGGAATGAGACGTATCATCCAAATAACAGAGGAGGGATACCATCATGAAAAGCCCCGTTGCTTTCCTTGTACCAGTCTTAGGATGTCTGTTAGGATGTATGGTTTTATCGGCGACGATCTGCGTCGCAGATGAGGCCGACCGGCAACTGTTGCCTGAATCCTTTCTGTCTCAAGACAAACAGCAGCAAAGAAACATTTCCCTATCGCCGATGACTCAACAGGAGAGCATCAGTGCAGATTCCACCAACGACAGCATGGCCCAGGAGGACAGTTCCCGGCAGATAGAGGCCAGGATGCTGGAGGGGGAGTTGCGTAAATTGTTGTTGCTGAGCTGCCCAAGGTGACCATCCAGGAAGCTGTCCGAGAATGCATCAGGGTGCAACGCCTCTGCGGAGGGTGATACGAGTTATTTCTCCGGGGCAATTAAAGCGGAGAGGAACGCCGGAAGGACCGGCACCGCGGCTGGTATATCCAATCATGTCCGCATGGTGCCAGCGTCCGGAGGCAGTAAATCGCGGCGCTCTGCTGTTGGTTATAAGAGGCTGCCCGGATGGCAGGCAGATCTGCCCGCCGTGGGTATGGCCGCACAGGTAGAGGCTAGCCCGGTATGCCCAGGCGGTTGTATAGACTTCAGGCGAATGGGCCAGCAGAATGGTGAAAGCATCCTTTGGTACCCGGCGAAACGCCTGGCTGAAATCCTCGGTTTGATAGTAGTGCGGATCATCGACCCCGACCACCCAGATGGTCTCCGTCTGTTCCTCCTTTTCTTTGCTCAGTTCCCAGGATTCGTTGACGAGCATGACGATCCCGGCCTCTTCAAAATCCGGGAGCATTTCAATGCAGTCATGGTTGCCGAGAACCCCGAGCATGCCCTGCTGCGCCTGGACATGACCAAGGAGTCGACGCAACTCTCTGAGACAAGGCGCCATCGGGCCATAGGTCTTCATTCTGATATCTCCGCCGACAAGACAAAGATCCACCTTAACGCCCTCGAGTCGCTCGATAAGTTTATCCGTCAAGCCCTCCAGTCCGTCTAAATGGAGGTCCGTCAAAAACAGAATTGTGTATCCGTCAAATGCTTCCGGTAGCGCGGGAAACCAGAAAGTCTCTTCCTCCACCTTCACCTGCAGACCATTATGCCGCCCTTTTTCACGGAGTCCGGCCAATGTAAAAAGCCAGGTATACAACACCTGATAGGTGAGCAGATTGCTCAGGTTAAGCAGTGTCTGCCAGCGGGAAAGCGGCATATGACAGGATCGCCACTGACGCCAGCGAACGGTGGAACGGAGCGTGCGCGGATAATTTTCCGGCGCCGGACGGTAGGTGAGGGCGCTCCACCAGGCAGAGCCCAGATGGGCCACGCCAATAAACAAACCGACGATTATAACAATCTGACCAAACCCGAGATTGAGAACAGTGCTCAGATAAAGAGTCGGCAGCAGGGACTCGAACACCTGGTCAAGAGCGACCACGCTCTCCCCGGATGCCAGGGCCAGCCGGCGTTTGATGAAGCTGGACAGTAGATCTCCGAGCATCGCCAGCAAAGCGGCCATGGCGGCCACCTGCCATGCCACACCCAGCAGGGAAAAGACGGCGGTTCCACCGAGCAGGCTGACCAGAATACCGCCGACCGTTTTATGCGCACCAAAAATCGGCCGTCCATCAAGCCAGAGCCTGCCGACGTCAAGCGGCCTCTTAAACCGCTGTCCTCTGAAAAAACAGGCCAGCGGCGGCAGGAAATTGACCCATAACAGGAAGCAGACAATCTTGACTATGGCCGGCATCTTTTTCTCCTTGTACACATAGAGGCCATGAACAGCGGCCGATCAACCCTGAAGACAAACCATCTTTTCCACCCATTGAAAGCCTATCCGTTCCTGCTCAAGACGCAGCCGAACCGCCAGCCGATCAAAGCGCAGATCATCGTAGACCAGCTGCTCCATGGCGGTCAGTCTGGACAGCTCGCCTCGATTCTGCTGCGGCTCCTCGCCCCAGTGCGGTTGATGGGCCAGGAGGGTGTCCCGGTCCATGAGGAAGGAATGCGTCGCCGGGAGAAGACTGCGCAGCTGGTCCAGTATAGCAAAGCCGTGGGTGTCGATATCGCCCCAGTAGTGCACGGTGCAGCTGTGCAGCCAGGCCGCCTCGGCGAAGATGCCGAAACCGTAACCGGCGCCAAAGATGACCATGCTGCGGGCAACCTCCGGGAAGGCGAGAAAGTTGATCTCGTTCTCGGTGATATAGACGCGTTCGACCGGCAGCGCGAGGCGGGCAAAGCTATCGGCGGTAACGGTGATATCCTGATCGACCGCCCCGGGCAGCAGCGACAAGGCTGGGTCGAGAAGGCGAAAACGGACGCGTTCCGGTTTGCCGCGAAAGCCGTAGCGCCTGCAGAAGCCGGTGACACCGCGGCCGCTTTCGGTAATGGTGTCCGCGGGCAAGACCCGATCGAACAGCTCGGTCAGCACGCCGCGATGGCTCTCGATAAATTTGCTGTGCACCCCGGGAATGTCCACCTGGCGTAGATAGATGCCGGGGCGTCGATGGTGCTCCAGCCAGCAGACAATATCCAGCAGTCGCGGCCAGTCGTCGGCCAGGGCCAGCCCGTGCAGGGGGCGTTTGATCAGCCAGGCAAGCAGCTGCGGATATCGCTGCCTGGTCAGCGCAATCACCGAGGCAAACTGCTTCGCCTCGCGGCGTCTGCCGATCAGTGCCAGGCAATCGTCCAGGCTGTCGACCCAGATCTCGGCGGGGACGGCATTCGCCCCCAGGGTGCGATGCCTGATGTCGCGCCAGACCAGGCGATACTGTTTTGCCTCGCCATCCAGGCGGCTGATCCAGGCGCGAACCTCACTAAAACGTTCGGCCATTTCCGTCGAAGTCGGCTTTTTCAAAATCATGCGCCGGGGAAAGAGCTCCTCGCCGCCGGCCAGTGATGCGAGAATGGTCCCCTTATCCCACAATTTGCCCAGTTGGCGAGCAATGTCCGACGGTGTCGTCCAGCTCATGGATGCTCCGCCTCTTTCTCATGACGATATTCCTCGATGGTCAGATTACGCAGAGTCGATGCCTGCCCGTCGGCATTGTGCACAAAGCCGACACCGGAGACGAAGGGCTCGATGACATGGATCTTCTGCAGGGGGGTGACGATGAGCAGCTGCAGGTTGAGCTGGGCAAACAGCTGCAGGCCGTACTGGGCGGATTCATCCGAGCCGCGGCCGAAGGCCTCGTCGATGACCACGAAGCGGAAGGATCGCGAGCGCACCGCCCCCCATTCCAGGCCGAACTGGTAAGCAAGACTTGCGGCCAGCACGGTGTAGGCGAGTTTTTCCTTCTGGCCCCCGGACTTGCCGCCGGAGTCGGCGTAATGTTCAAATTCGCTGTCATCCTCACGCCACCGCTCACTGGCGGCAAAGGAAAACCAGTTGCGCACATCGGTCACCTTGGCCGTCCAGCGCCTATCCATCTCCGATCGTCCTTCACGGCCGCGAAACCGTTCGATGATCTGTCGCACCTGAAGGAATTTTGCCTCGGAATACTGCGCATCGTCGGAGCCGGTGAGGCTGCCTTCGGTGCAGGCGCGCAGCTCCTCGCGGAACAGGCGGACGTCGGCATCGATCACCGGTGTCGCCTCGAGGACAATATATCGCCCCGGATTATAATCGATGCGGGTCAGCGACTCGTTGATGCGGCCGATACGTTCCTTGATGGTCTCCTGCTCCCGCGCCAGCTGTGACTGGAAGTTGGCCACCTCGCGGATGGTGTTTTCGTTGAGCAGCTCCTTGAACCGCGCCTCGAAACGGGGCAGGTCATCGGCCTGCAGTTGCTGGAGCATGGTGCGGTAGTCGGCCGCGGCCTCCACCGAAACATCCACCTCCCGGGTCTCCAGATCATATTTGCTGCTGTAGGTGCGCATGGCATCGATGATCTTGTCGCGCAGCCGGGCAATCTTCCCATCCTCGCTGTCGATTGCCTTCTGCAGCCAGGTGCGCATTTCCTGTTCCCGGTTGTCGCAGGACTCGATTGTCAGCTGCTGCTCGCCCAGCGCCTGGTCGCGCAGCGATTCGAGGCGAGGAAAATAGCCGGCCGATTCCGGCGGGGAGCTGTCCACAACGGCGCGGGTCTGCAGCTGCAGTGCCGCCGCATCACTTGCTTTCTGTTCGGTTTTCGCGCAGTTGCTGCGGTGCAGGTCGAGCTGTTGTTCGATCTTGTGCAGATTGTGTTCCGTCTCCTGCAGCTGGCCGGTGAGCATCTTGAGGATATCGGAGGTTGTCTCCAGCCGGTCTCGCTCATCTTGCAGCCTGGCGATCTTTATCGCCGACGGCTGCCAGTCCAGTTCGGCAAAGTCCCGATACTCTTCAAGTTTAGAGAGAATGTCCAGACGGAACTTGGCCGCTTTCTGCCGCTCCTGCAGTTTGGCAATGACCGTGCCGATGCCGGCCAGCCGCGTCTGCAGCAACCGCGCTTTTTCCTCCAGGGCGGCTATCTTGGCCTCATTGCTCCAGCCGAGCACATAGCGGCTGCGATCGTCCAGCCGGTGACGATCATCCTTTTCATGCCGTTCGCCCCGCGCCTTGATCTGCCCGGCCCGGGTGATGGCCCGGGTCTCCCGGCGAAACTGCTCCTGGTCGGCACAGCAGGCCAGATCAAAGCGCCGATAGACCTCGCTCTCCAACCAGTTAAAAAACGGCGAATCGGGTTTGATGGCCAGCTTATTGACCAGGGAGTCGGGATGCAGATCCGGCTGCTCGGCCTGGCGTTTTGGCCGTACCCGGTAATAGACCAGCCGCCCCTTGAGGTTGTTGGTATCGACCCACCCGGCCACCTGGCTATACTGCTGCTCCGGCACGAGAAGCGACAGGCCGAAGCCGTGCAGCAGGCGCTCGACGGCGCCTTCCCAGTCGCGCTCTTCCTCGCGCACCCGGAGGAGTTCCCCGATAAAGGGCATCTCTTTTTCGGCAAGACCGAGGTCGGTGCACAGGGTGCGGCGGATGGTGATCTGCTTTTCGTCGATATTGGAGCGTCGGGCCCGCAGGCCACGGATTTCCTTGATCAGCTCGTCGTGCTCCTCGCGCTTGAGGCGAAATTCCACCCCGGCCTCATTCAATTCGTTCTGGATCCGGGCCTCAGCCTCCGCTTCGTCTTCGAGCATGGCTGCACATTTTTGCCGCAGAACGAGAAAGGCGCCAACGCTGTCGGCGGCAAACAGCTCCAGGGATTCCATCAGTTCGCCATAGCGCTCGAATCGACGCTTTTTTCGCTGCAGCTCCTCCTCACACCGGCGTATCTCCTCGCCGATATGCTCGATGCGGTCGCCGCCGTTTTCGGCGATGCTGCGCCGAAGTTGCCGTTCCCGGCCCTGCATCGTCTGGCGCTGGTCGACCAGCCCGTCTATCCTCGCCTTGTGGCGTTTCAGCTCTTCCTCAAGTCTGCCGAGCCGCTGCTGCAGCAGCTCGAGTTTGAGACCGGCAAACCACGGACGCAGGGCCTCCCGGCAACCTCGCAGCTGATGGACGGACTGCTCCAGTTCGCCGTGGCGGTCGCAGTCGGCGACCAGCGGCTCAAGCATCTCCACCTGGTCCTTGGCCTTGAGGACCGCCTCGTGCGCCCGGTTGAGATCATCGAAATGGCCGATCAGCGCGTCGATGCGGGGGACGACCTCAAAGGGCTCGAGCATGTGGGTTCGGACAAATCCGGTCAGGTTGCCGACCGATTTGAGTGAGACGGTCTGATGAAAGAGATCCAGCGCCTGCTCGTTGTCGATGCCGAAGCGCCGGCGGAACCAGGCGCCGTAGGGCGGGAAGCTTTCAAATATCTGCACGCCGTCGCCGCGCAGCCGTTTTTTCAGGTTGGCGATATCCGTACCGAACCCGCCGAAATCCTGCTTGATGCCGAGTTGGCGCTCGCAGCCGACATAGAACCGCGTCGGCTGTCCCTGGCCATCTTTCAGCCAGAAGACCTGGGCCAGGGTCACCGTCTTGCCGAAACCGCTGTTGCGGAAAACACCGAGGATGACGGAATAGCTGTTGTAATCGCGCAGGGCCACCGGCTTGACACTGCCTCCCGCCTCGGTTCGTTCCGATTTATAGTGGCCGAGCACATACGAGCGCAGGGTTCGTTCGCGCATGTCGCCGCCCGCCGCCTTGTTATAGGCGACGCGCTGGGCGGGGACGAGCAGGGTGGTTACGGCATCGACCAGGGTCGACTTGCCCGAGCCGATATCACCGGTGAGCAGGCTGTTTTTGCCGTCGAGCTCCAGCGTCCACACCCGCTTATCGAAGGTGCCCCAGTTCAACACCTCCAGGCGCATCAACCGAAAGCCGGCCAGCCGGTCGTCGCCGGCAAAATCAAGGGACAGGGGCTCAGCCATTCGACTCTCCTCCCTTTCGCGCAAGCTCCTGCCGGTACACCGCCAGCCGCTCATCGAACTCGGTCAGCCATTGGGCATCGACAAAGGCCTTCAGGATGCGCCGCACTTCAAACATCTGTTTCTGGCCGCGCAAGGGACGAAGAAAGCCCATTTTGGCGACCTTGTTGAGATGGCTGTCCACCTGGTCGATCAATTTGGCCTCGTTGCTGCCGGCAGGCAGAAACACCCGGAGCAGTTCGGCAATCTCATCGCGGGAAAGAATCAGCCGCGTCTCGCCGCCGGTGGCATCGAATTCAGCCAGCTTCTTGCGCAGCAGTGCCAGCAGCAGGCTGACCGGAAAGGCGAGGGGCTGCCGCCGCACCAGGCGGGGAATTGCCGTTTCCGGTTTCTCCACGTCATCCGGCCGGGAGCGCAGAAAGGCATAGCCTTCGGCCTCGTCAAGAACCAGCTCCAGGCCGAGAACCGCCACGTAATCGCGTACCGCCGCCTGCAGGTTGAGCAGGGCATGCCACACCTCGGCCTTCTCTTCCTGTTCCAGCACGCCGCGCAGCAGCGAGACGACGACCACCGACAGATCGTTGTTATGTTCAGCGGCGGTTTCGCGGAGTTCCGGTTCGGTCATATCAGTTATTTCCTTGCAAAAATAATGCGCGGCAGGCGGACGCGGCGATAGCTGCCATCCTCCAGTTGCCACTCGATGGACTCGATACTCTCCTCGTCGACCGCCGTATTCGGACGTCCGCTGGCCAGCTGCAGGTAGGCGAGCAGCTCGGACAGGCCGAGATGCAAAGGATGCAGCGCCACCAGCTCGGCCAGGCTGATCTGTGATCGCTCCTGCAGCGCCTGGCGGATATGGCGGGAGAGTTCCGCCCGGTCGACGACCACCTGGTTAAAAAGCGAGCTCAGATCGGCATCCGTCTCTCCCTCTTCCAGGTCGAGATCGACAATTCGCGGCTTCACCGGCGGCCGGTACAGGGGCCGCTCCAGCGGCAGTTCGACCGTGGCGGCGGCCTCGGCCAGCTCGATGAAGTCGCCGGTCGGCGCATTCTCGCGTACGGCCAGCGCGCCGGCTTCGATATTGTGCAGGATATCCATGATGCGACGGTTTTCCAGCCAGGCCTGGTCGTCGAGAAAGCGACGCAGCTGCTGTGACAGGCGGGCGACGGTGCGCTGGGTATGCTCGCCCGCCTCCAGCCAGTCGTAGTGCACCCGGCGTAAACGCGGTTCGGGCCCCATTGCCGCCACCGGCGGCAGGGTCAGGACCTGCTCCAGCAGCCGACTCAGTTCCTCCTGGCGGCTTTGCGACATGAGGAAGTCCCAGAACGCCCTGAAGCTCTTGCCCTGGTCGGAATCGGCGATGGTGTCGCGCTGGCCCATGATCTCCTCGAGCAGCTCTCCCTTGGCGCCGTCCCACAGGGCGATGCGCTCGCGCACCTGTCGGTCGAGGCTGCGAAAGTTATGCTCTACCTCGCGAAAGTCGGCGAGCAGGTCTCTTGCCAGCTGGAGAAACTGCTGAAAACGGTCCTTTAGGGCGGTATCGTTTAACAGGGAAATATGCCCGTCCCGGATGCGTTCCATCTCGGCATCTATCTCATCTCGTCGCCGGAGCAGCTCGGCGGTTCGTGCTTCGGGGTCGGCTTCGCTGCCCTCGCTCATCTGCCTGAGCAGGGCAAAGAGGGTCAGCAGCCGTGACTCGGTGCCGACAAAAGCACGCTCGGTAAGACTTGCCAACCAGGCGATGGCTTTTTCGCTCCCCGAGGTCAGGTCGAAATGGGGTTCATCGGAACCGGGCGGGTAATACTTGCGCAGCCAGCCTTTCTCGTTGTCCGCCCAGTCGTTGAGGTATTCCGAGGCGCGCCTGGGGAAAACCTCCGGGCCGTAGGTTTCCCGCAGCGAAAACAGTTCGTCTTCCAGGGCCTCGGCCAGATCCGCCTGGCCGATCAGCCGAACGTTCGGCTCGATAAACACCCGGTGCAGAAAGCTCGCCAGAAGCGGCGCGTGATCAGAACGCAGCAGTCGCCAGGCCGGGTGCGTCCGGCGCAATTGATCAAGACCGGCATAATCAAGGCTCACATCTATACCTATCGAAGTCCGGCCTTCTCCAGGCGATTAATAAAGGCCTTGCGTCGGCTATGTTCGGTCATGAATTTCTTGAATTCCTTGCGGAACGTATCCGAGTCACCCTGCAGTTCGTAGGCGTCGCGCAGGTTGACAAGCACCTCGCAGGCGCTGTCATAGCCGCTGGCACAGGTTCTTTCGGCCTCTTCACGGGCCTTTTTCCAGAAAGTGGCGGCGTTTTTGGCCACATGGGTGAGCAGGGCTTCCATTGTCTTCTTTTGTGCCGCTGCGGTTTTTCTCTGTGCCTCCGCCTGTCTGGCCAGTCGTACAGCCTTGGCCTGTTCGGCCTGCTGCCAGAGCACCTCGACAGTGCGACATGTCGCTGTCTGGTCCTGCGGCTTTGCCTGGGATCGCCAGGCGGTAAAGCTGCGCTTCAAGGTTCTTTCCGCCTGCGCTCCCTGCCCGGTCAGCATCTGGTGCAGGTATTGCCGAATTTCTTCGCGGGGCAGCTCTTCCAGCCATACATCGAGTGTTGCCGCCGTCAGCTCGTCGCTCGATTCCACCCGGCTGCCGATCCCCGCACCGGCCAGCAGATCCGGGTCAACGGCAAGAAATTCTGCCAGGGCCTGCTGCGCCGCAGTCAGTTTGCCCAGATCAGCCAGGGCCATCGGTTCCCGTTCTTCGTCTCTGTCCTCGACTGTCACGGCCTGCAGCCAACCGATATACAGGCTCCGCAAGTCGCCTCGCAACAGCTCTTCACGTAAAGGCGCCAGCCGGGCCATCCAGCTGCCTCCATCTTCATCCTCATAATCCTCGTAATTTTCATTCTCAGCAAGTGACCAGGTCAGCAGCCAGTTGTCGCCCACCGGTTCCACATCGAGATAGTCCTCCACGGCAAAGGCCTGCAGGGTCTGTTCGTCGATAACGTCCTGCGGCAGACGCAGCATCAGGGATGCCGTGCCGAAGTTGGAGAGGTAGACATGCGCATCGAAGTAATGCTGCATGAGGTTGCGCGGTGTTGCCTGCAAATCGCCATAGTTGTACACATTGATAAAGCTGACCGGCGTGATCTCCGCCCGGGAGGAAATCCCCCGCAGCTCCTTCATTTGAACAGCACTCAGCGGTCTGTCGATAGCTCGAAAATCATAATATTGATATTCACTCATTGTGGATTCCTGGTAAACTTGTCAGTTGAAACAACATTTTCCACCCGAAAGGATATAACATCTGCTCTTCCTTCCGCAAGACATACTTCACACAAATAAGAGGGCTTAAGCTTGCCGCATAAGCTGCGGCTGAGATGGGTGAGCTATTGAAAATAGATTTTTAGCTCACAAAACGCAGTATAGTGATTTATAAATGGAGGTTTTATACATCACTGATAGGCATCTTTTAAGTGAAGACCTTAACGATTTCACTCCTGAAATCCTGACATCTGGTTCAATATGGCGCTGGAGCGTCGAGGGCTACACTCCCACGCTGGAGCGTAGGAGCGATGGGCTAAAATGTTATCACAAATTACGGTAAATGTCTTTTCTATGACCAATCTTAATAACCAGAATCATTATAAGATCGTCATGAATTTCATATATTATCCGGTAATTACCGTACCTGACTTTGTGAAAATCATTGTCCCCACTCATTTTGGTAGTGGCAGGGTCCTCCGGCAAGTTAGAACTGATTTCTTCAATTTTGCTTTTAATTTTTACCAGATCCTTCTGTGGAACATTTGTTACATTTTTCCAAACGGAGGGACGAAACTCTACGGTATATGCCATGTGTTAAAGACCCAATTCTTTCCAAAACTCATCGGCGGAAATGTTCTCTCCAGGTTCTTCAAGAGCTTTTTTGGCATCTTTAATGTCAATATAATCTTCTATTTTCTCAAGCAACTGAAGCTCTTCGATAGAGATCAACGCAGCAATTTCCTGTCCTCGTCTGGTCAAAACAATTGGTTCTTTGCCGTAAGCAACTGTGTTGACAATATCTGCAAAATTCTTTCTGGCATCAGCGGTTGTGATGGTTTTATGCATAGCACACCTCCTTGTGTACGTTTTGTACATATCGTACAAGAAAGACCTGTG
This sequence comes from Desulfocastanea catecholica, assembly GCF_054657295.1. Classification (NCBI taxonomy): domain Bacteria; kingdom Pseudomonadati; phylum Thermodesulfobacteriota; class Desulfobulbia; order Desulfobulbales; family Desulfobulbaceae; genus Desulfocastanea; species Desulfocastanea catecholica. The sequence continues at coordinate 12,585 of NZ_BAAHYZ010000005.1, read as the reverse complement.
AAAATCAAACAAATAAATATATATAATTATAACATAATGCTATATTGGTACTGTTTGTTGCACGTTACTTATTCGCAAATGTTATCAGCAGGCTGTGGTTAAACTGGAAGATTCAGCAAATGAAAATGGAAACAAATAAAAAGAACATCCTGGTTATCTATCATTCCCAGGGCGGCACGATGAAACGCATGGCCGACAGGTTTGCCAAAGGCGCACAAAAAGAGAAAAACGTTACTGTCACCTATAAAAAAGCGGCGGAGGCGACCCTGGACGATTTGCTGCATTGCCATGGTATCGCCATCGGCTCTCCTGAATATTTCGGGACGATGGCAGGGATGATCAAGGATTTTTTTGATCGGACCTATGAGGGGGCAATGGAGAGGACCGTGGGGCTGCCTTTTGTTGTTTTTGTCTGTGCCGGCAACGACGGTCGAGGTGCTATTGCGCAGATCGAGAGACTTGCCGCCGGCTACAAATGGAAAAAAGTACAGGAACATATGCGGATCGTCGGTTCGCCGACCGAGGAGGCTCTCGCCAGCCTGGAAGAGTTGGGCCAGACTCTTGCGGCAGGCGTCGATTTCGGCATTTTCTGACTGTCGAAAGCAATAATTCCACCCCTTGAACCTGTCATGAACCCGGTCACCGACCTTACCCTTCTGCTCCGGACAATGGAGCCCGTGCTGCATCCGGGCACCTTTGTTTTTGCTTCCCTTGGAGCCGGGGTGACGGTAGATCCGGCGCTGGTGCTTGCCTCCATCCAGGAGCCGGAAGGCGTGTCGGTGGTCATGCGTGAAAGTGATGCCCAGAGGTACAATCTCCGCATACTGTTTCGCTGTGCCTGGATTACCTTGTCGGTACATTCCGATCTCCAGGCAATAGGCTTGACTGCGGCCTTTGCCACGGCCTTGGCCGATGCGGCTATCAGTTGTAATGTTGTCGCCGGTGCATACCATGACCACATTTTCGTGCCGAGTCAGGCGGCGGAAAAAGCCATGCACGTGCTCCGTTCACTGCAAAAAAACCCATTAAAATAAACACCTTCATTTAAAAGGATTTGAACTATGAAAGACGTTGTTATTGTATCCGGCTGTAGAACCGCTGTCGGCGCATTCGGCGGCACCCTGCGGGATTTGAACGGCGCCATCCTGGCCGGTGTCACCATGAAAGAGGCGGTCCGGCGGGCCGGGATCGATCCGGTATTGATCGATGATATCCGCTATGGCTGCTGCATGGAATCCGCCGACACCCTCAATGTCACCCGGGTCGGCTCGCTTCTCGCCGGTATCCCCGACACCGTTCCCGCCGTGACCATCAATCGCGTGTGCATCTCCGGCATGGAGGCGGTCATCTCCGGCATGGCGATGATCCAGGCCGGGATGGCCGATATCATCCTCGCCGGCGGCACCGAGCATATGTCCAGCGTGCCCTATTCGGTGCCGGCCGCACGATGGGGCTGCCGCCTCCAGGACCAGTCCTTTGTCGATGACCTGATCCACGCCCTGCATTGCGGCTCCCGTATCATCCCCCATCCCGAAGACGGCCCGGTGGATGCCACGCAACCCCCGCTGAGCATGTTCGTCGGCAAACCGTATATCATGGGCCATACGGCGGAATTTGTTGCCCAATACCTTGGCATAACCAGACAAGAGATGGACGAAGTCGCCCTGCGCAGTCACAATAACGTCGAACGGGCCTCCCAGGACGGCTCCTTTGCCGACGAGATTGTTCCGGTGGAAGTCCCGCAGAGAAAGAAAGCGCCCTTGCTCTTTGACAAGGACGAACATTTCCGGCCCGGCATGACCATGGATATCCTCCGCAAACTGCCCCTGGCCTTTGTCCCGGAAATCGGCACGGTGACCGCCGGGAACTCCAGTGGTATCAACGACGGCTCCACCGGCATGGTCATTATGTCGGCCGACAGGGCGAAGGAACTCGGCGTGCAGCCGATAGCCAGGATCAAGGCCGTGGCCCGGGGTGCCTGTCATCCGTCGATCATGGGCTTGTCGCCGGTCCCGGCAGTCCATAACCTGCTGAAGTCTTCCGGTTTAACCCTACGGGATTTTGAGCTGATCGAGGTCAACGAGGCCTTTGCCGCGCAGTATCTCGGCTGCGAAAAAGAGCTGGGCCTGAACCGCGAGATCACCAACGTCAACGGCTCGGGCATCGGTCTCGGCCATCCGGTCGGCTCAACCGGCGCGCGGATCATGGTCACCCTGATGTATGCCATGAAGAATCGCGGTAAATCTCTCGGCCTGGCAACGCTGTGCGGCGGCGGAGGCGTTTCCATGGCCTGCGCCATCGAGATGCTCTAAAAAAGCAGACGTATACTCAGCTGTGAGGAAATTTCTTAGGCGAATAGAATGCATACCATCGGCACCTGGACATGGAAAAAACTGGGCAATGCGCTGTTTACCCCTAAAGTTAAGGACGTAGATGCCAAAATAAACGCGGTCAGGCAACGCCTGCCGGTTCCTGTCTTTTGGTTACTAGGTAAAACGCAATCAGGAAAAACGTCAATAATACGGGCATTAACCGGGGATGATGCGGTTGAAATCGGTAACGGTTTTCAGGCGTGTACGAAGAGGTCGCGATTTTACGATTTCCCGTCGGCCAGCCATCCGATGCTCCGCTTTCTTGATACCCGAGGCTTAGGTGAAACGGCGTATAATCCGAGTGAAGATTTGGCATGGTGTGCCAATCAGGCACACTTATTGATTGTCGTGCTGCGGGCTCTGGATATGAATCAGGCGGAGGTGCTTGAAGCCGTGTTCGCTATCCATAAGCAGCATCCGAGCTGGCCGATCATTGTCGTACAAACCACCTTGCACGAAGGTTATGCAACTATCGACACGGAACATATCCAGCCCTATCCTTATCACAAGACACCGTTTCCACCGCAGGTGCCACATGCCCTGGCACAGGTTTTACTGCATCAACGCGACTGGTTCAAGGGGTTGAAAGTGCATTTCGTACCCGTTGATTTCACGCTCCCCGAAGATGGGTACGAACCGACCGATTATGGTTTGAGCGCCCTGTGGGACGCCATTGAGACGGTGCTGCCGCTGGGCGTGATAGGTCTGTTGCGGGGCACTGAACAACATAAAGAGTTGCTTGACTTTCATGCCCGGGAGGCCCACCCGCATCTTATTGGTTACGCATTGCTTAATGTCTGCATGGGGGCGATACCGCTGGCTGGTCTGCCTTTGGTTCTTGGGGTGCAAGCCAAGTTGTTTCATAGTATTGCCTCCATTTATGACCTGGAGTTGACCCGCAGGCTGTATGCCGAATTTACCACGCTGATCGGCACTGGTGTCAGCATGGGGCTGCTGGGACGGGAAATGCTGAAACTTATCCCGGTGTACGGCTGGGCGGTGGCCGGTGTGTATTCCGGGGCGATGACCTATGCCTTGGGTAAAGCTTTTTGTGTGTATTTATATGGTGTTAAACGAGGTGCCATGCCGGACCAGGAGAGCTTGAGACAGACATACAACGAAGCGTTTAACCATGCTCGACAATTTCTCAAAACTAGGAAATAAGCTTATGGCTGTGTCCTTAACCCGATTTGGCATAATCGTGTCCGCGGTCTTTATATTGCCGTGGCTGGTATTGATAGTCCTGGGGTTTCACTGGTTATGGCAGCACGGCTGGCTCTATCAAGGCATAGGTATTGTTTCGGCGAATTTTGTGCTGGTTTATTGCCTGGTGCGCTGGCGTCAGCGTACGACAAAGCCGATATTTGTCAAGCCGTTTGCCATTTTGCCCAATCCCAACTGGTCGGATAAAGCCCAGGTAATTTGGCAAGAACTTGAACCGATAACCGTGCGCTGGCAGACAGAAGCCAATGTATGGACCGACACCAGCAAAGCCTTACAGCTGACCAATGAAGTATTGACGCTGGTTGCACGACACTTTCATGCCGATTCGAAGTACCCTGTTTTAGAATTTCCGCTGCCATATTTACTCCGGTTGATCGTTTTGGTGTGTGACGATATTCAGCATGAGATATTGGATAAAATTCCGGGGAGCCATGCGGTACGGGTTGGTGATTTGCTGCGCGCCAGGCACCATCTTCATTCCTTTAATAATCTTAAATCAATAGCCAGGGTCTGGAATTGGCTGTTCAATTGGCCGGGCGCAGCGATGGCCGAGGCTCGCGGCGTATTGTTCAACAAAGGAATCAATACCGTCACCAGCGAAATATCGAACCGTCTGATAGGCGCCTACATTAAAAAACTCGGCTATTATGCTATTCAATTCTATAGTGGGCAATTGACCCTGGATGATATTGTTCCAACGGAGCGCTTAAGCCCTGCCTCCAAAAAAAATATCGCCGAAAGCCAGCAGCGGGAACAATCTCTTGAGCCGCTCCGGTTCCTGGTTGTAGGCCAGGTAAGCAGCGGCAAGTCCAGCTTAATCAATGCGCTGTTTGGCGAAATAAAAAGCGCGTCAGGATTCCTGCCCACTACTTCGGACATCATGCCTTACGTTCTCGAACGCGATGGTCTGCAGCAGGCGATCATACTGGACAGTGCCGGTTATGGCGGGGTGATGCACGACCAGGTCCCTGCCGCATTACAACGAGAATGGGCGAAAGTTGATGTTATTATAATCGTTTGCAATGCAGTACAGGCGGCCCGACATGCGGATGCACAGCAGTTGGATGCGATCCGTCAGTACTTTCAGCAAGCACGTAAAAACCAGGCTCTGCCGGTTATTATTGCGGTGGCGACACATATCGACCGATTACGGCCCGTGCGTGAATGGCAGCCACCTTACCAGATTCAGCAACCGGATAACGCCAAGGCACACAGCATCCGGCAGGCGTGTATGTCGATCGCGACAGAGCTGGGCCTTTCCCCAGACTGCGTCGTCCCGGTGTGCCTCGCCCCTGGAAGTCCGCCATACAATATCGAAGACGGAGTATTGCCGCTGATACATGAACATCTCAATGCTGCGCAGCGGGTTCGATATTTGCGTTGTCTGCGTCAGCAGCAAGCGGAGAGTTATTGGCGGCACTGGCGTAAGCAGGCCTTGAAAGCTGGACAAATCATTCTTGATGGAGTGGTAAAAACCTGAAAATTCGGATCAAGACCATCGCTACGCTGTGGTTCTTGATTGTCAGTCAATATTTCTTAAGATCCCAAAGAGGCGAGTACGGTAAATGTAAAGAGTTGTCAGAGACAACCTGAGCTCATTCCTGGGAGACGCAGCTATGACGATAAGAAACCTCAATTTTTTCTTTACCCCAACTTCGATTGCCCTGATTGGAGCCGATCGGTCGCCGGGAACGCTTGCAGGCGTGCTGACCGCTAATCTGAGAGGTGGCGGATTCAAGGGAGAGATCTTTGCGGTGTCCACCTCTGCCGATATTGCCGGTCTTCCTCAAACCCCGGAGCTGGCGGTGATTGCCTCGCCACCGGAGACGGTGCCGCAACTGATTGCCGAACTAGGCCAGCGGGGTACCAAAGCCGCGCTGGTTGTTAGCTCCGGATTTTCGCACAGCAACGACGCCAACCACCAAAGCCTGCGCAGCGCCATGCTGGCAGCGGCCAGGCCGTATCTGCTGCGCATTATCGGCACCACCAGCCTTGGGATCATGGTCCCGAAAATAGGTCTCAATGCAAGTACCAGCCATATCCAGCCCTTAGCTGGAAATCTTGCCTTTGTCTCCCAGTCGGGAGCCGTGCTGACGACCGTGCTGGACTGGGCCACCTCGCGGAAAATCGGCTTTTCGCATTGTGTATCGCTGGGCGACATGACCGATGTCGACTGCGGTGATATGCTCGATTATCTGGCCAACGATTACCAGACCCATGCAATCCTGCTGTACATTGAAACAATTACCGGAGCCAGAAAGTTCCTGTCCGCCGCCCGGGCTGCCGCCCGCAATAAACCGGTGATCGTCGTCAAGGCAGGCCGATATGCCGAAACAATCCCGGCGTCGGCTGTCCATGCCGGGAACATGGCCGGAGCCGATGGTGTCTATGATGCGGTCTTTAGACGGGCGGGAATGCTGCGGGTCAGAGATCTGCAGGCCTTGTTTGATGCTGCCCAGACTCTGACCATGACCAGACAGGTGACAGGGTGTCGCCTGGCCATTGTCACCAATGGCGGCGGCGTCGGGGTGATGGCCGCGGACACCTTGATCTATCGGAACGGACACCTGGCCGTACTCGGGCAGCAGACGCTGGATAATCTCAAGCAGGTCCTGCCGTCCACCTGGCCCCATGGCAATCCGGTCGATATTGTCGGCGATGCACCGGACAGCTGCTATGGTGACGCCCTGCAGGTTCTTGACCATGATGAACAGACGGATGGTGTCCTGCTGCTGCATTGTCCGACGGCGCTGATTTCGTCAACCGCCGCCGCGCAGGCGGTGATCGATGCGCTTCGAACCAGAAAGTCACCATTTCAACAAAAGATGGTCTTGACCTGCTGGCTCGGGGAGGAATCCGTCGAAGAAGCCCGACGAATCTTTACTGAAAACCACATTCCCACCTATGCAACACCCACCGAGGCGGTACGGGGATTCATGCAGGTAGTGCGCTACCGCAAGAGTCAGGAAATGTTGATGGAAACACCTCCGAGTATTCCCGAGACATTCACCCCGGATACCGCCAGGGCCAGGCAGCTGGTCGCCGAGGCCCTGGCGGAAGATCGTTTCTGGCTGACCGGGCCAGAAAGCAGGGCGCTCCTGACCGCCTACGCCATTTCCTGTGTGGAAGCCGATGCAGCGGCCGCCGCCAAGTCCCACCGTCCCCATGCCCATGAACTGACTGTCGGCATGACGGAAGATGCCCTGTTCGGCCCGTTGATCCAGGTCGGCCATGGTGGGGTTGCCGCCGAGGTGATTGGCGACAGGGCCTTTGCTCTGCCCCCGCTCAATATGCAGCTGGCCCATGAGGTGCTGGCGCGCACGAGAATATATACCCTTTTGCAGGATTACCCGGGCATGCCGGGGGCGGATCTGGACACTATTGCCCTGACTCTGATGAAAATATCGCAGCTGGTTTGTGATATTGCCGAGATTGCCGAGCTGCATATCAATCCGCTGCTGGCCGATGACCAGGGGGTACTGGCCCTCGATGCTCGCGTCAAGGTGGTCAAGGCCAGCGGTGCAGCAGTCGATCGGCTGGCAATCCGGCCCTATCCCAAAGAACTGGAGGAAACCCTGCGCCTGCCGGATGGGCAGACTTTGCTGATCCGCCCGATCCGTCCGGAAGACGAACCGGCATATCAGAAGATCTTTGCCGGCCTAACCCCGGAAGAGATCCGCCTGCGCTTCCTGCATCCGATGAATACCATGTCGCACAGCCTGGCTGCCCGCCTGACGCAGATAGATTATGACCGGGAAATGTCCCTGGTAGTGGAAGGGAAAGATCAGGCAGGGGAAACAGAACTGTACGGCGTGGTGCAGATCAGTGCCGACCCGGACAAAGAGCGGGCGGAATATGCTATCCTGCTCCGGCACGATATGACCGGCCTGGGGCTCGGCCCCATGCTTCTGCGCCGCATCATCGATTATGCCCGCGCTCAGGGCATTGGGGAACTGTTCGGCGAGGTTCTCAATGACAATAAACCAATGCTCAAGCTGTGTCGAGTTTTTGGCTTTAAGGTCGCGTCAGACAGAGAAGATCCTGGGATAATGCAGGTTACCCTGCAGCTTAGTTCAGATAAACAATGAATCTCCAGGAGGCTGTCCGGGAATGTTGTTTACTCATCGCTCGGGCTTTTCCCCAGGTAGGCAATGCAGCCGTTCAGGGTCGTCAGTTGCGGGTAGTCGAGCTCCGGGATTTTAATATGCAGCGCTTGCTGGAGCTGTTCAATAAGGTTGACAAAATCGACGGAATCTAGATCAAATTGATCACGAAAGCGAACATCCGGCTGCAGACTTTCAAGATCCGCCTCGGGGGCGATGTTGCCGATGGTTTGCCGGACAAGTCTTTCTATTTCAGCTATTTCTGCAGGTTGCATAATTTTTTTTCAATTGAGGTAATAACATTCTCCCAAAACACTGTCGCCAAAAAGTGCTTTCTGGGGACTGAACGTACAACTCAGCCGCCGAGTTTACGAGGTCGGCTGAGGAGATATGTTTGCTGAAAAATCTTGCTGTGGATTCATCCAATCCGGCAGAGGGGAGTTCGTTGCCTCAGAATAGAGTGTTTCCGGAGCAATATCTACTTCATCGCCCCATGTCAGCACGCCGAGATCCTCATTAATTCTAAAATTCTTAAAAAATTCTATACTCTTAAACTTCTCAAATACACCACCTTCGCTCAGATATTTTGAAAAGTCGACAATTCCAGACGCACCGTCCTCAAATGTTACTTCAATTTTATATCCGCCTTTATAATTTGCTGAGATTACATCCCTAAGCATGACTTCTCCTCCCTTATTTCAAAGGTTCAATTCGGCATACCGTGCATGAAAATGCGGCGGGTTGTGATCATCGAAAAACATGGCGATAATTATACCATAAAATCGACTTATCTCAGGCATTTAATTTTCCTTTCTAATTCAGCGAACGTGCTGTTCCGTCGCACGGGGCAGCTGACGCTCAAAAAAATCCGAGGCAAATAATCTATTTAACATGCATATCACCGCATTCAAGAAAACGCTGATGCATGAAAAACGCCTTCTCGAGGATATGCGGCTCATGTCCTCCCCGCTCCCGGACTGCCCGTTGATAATAGTCCCATAACTGATCCCGGAACTCGGGATGGGCACACTTTTTTATCACCTGTTCGGCTACCTGCCGCGGGGTCAATGGACGGGTATCGACCAGGCCGTATTCGGTGACCACCACGTCCACCGAATGCTCGGAGTGATCGACATGCGAGACCATGGGCACGATGGCCGAGATCAAGCTGCCCTTGGCGGTAGAGGGGGTGACAATAATGCTCAGCCCCCCGTTGCGCAGGTAATCCCCGGACCCGCCGATACCGTTCATCAACTGGGTGCCCATGACATGGGTGGAATTGACCTGGCCGTACATGTCGACTTCGATGGCCGTATTGATGGCGATAACTCCCAGGCGGCGGATCACTTCCGGCGAATTGGAAATTTCCACCGGCCGCAGGACAATTTTGTCACGGTAGCGGTAGATTTCGTTGAAGAACCGGTCCCTGGCCTTTTCCGATAAGGTCATGGCCGAGCCGGAAGCCGCGCGAACCTTGCCCAGATCAATAAGGTCAAGGACGCTGTCCTGGAGCACCTCGGAATAAATATCGATGGATTCGAAATGCTTGTCTTCGATGAAGCCGGATAAAACGGCATTGGCCACGTCGCCAACCCCCGCCTGCCAGGGGAGCGAAGCCGGCATGCGACCCTTAATGATTTCATGCCCGACAAAGTCGAGGATATATTCGGCGATACGGGTGGAGATGGCGTTCGACGGCATAAATATTGGACAGTGATCCTGCTCGGCGCTGAACAGGATGGCCACCACCCGGCTGGGATCCATTTCGATAAAGGGTTTGCCGATCCTATCCCCTGCCCGATAAATGGGGATAGGCATGCGGTACGGCGGATCCTCCGGTATGAAGATGTCGTGGATGCCCTCCAGTTGCGGCGAGTGCGCGGAAATTTCGATGATAATCTTGGCCGCTTCCCGCACATAGGTGGGCGTATTGCCGACAGACATGGTGGGGATCAAATTCCCTTTTTCGGTAATTGCCGCCGCCTCGACCACCGCCACGTCACAGCTGCCCCATTGGCCTGCCCGCACCTTGGCCGACAGTTGGGAAAGATGATCATCCTTGAAGGCGATCTTGCCCTGGTTGATTTTTTCCCGCATGAATTTATCACTCATGTAGGGACGTCGTGAGGCCAGAAGGTCGGCCCGGGCCAGTATTCCGTCAACCATGTCCCCGGTCGATGCCCCGGCAAACAGGTTGATCTTGAATTTTTCGCCGTGTTCAGCGCGCTTCACCAGTTCCTGCGGGATCAGCTTGGGATAGCCGGCGGTAAAACCGGAAATAAAAAGGTTGGTGCCGTCCTGAATATGCCTGGCGGCAGTAGCCGGATCGGTTATCTTGTCCTGCAAGGGCTTGTAGCGCACCCGATCGGTCAGCATTGCCTTATCTCCTTGATTGCTCTTTTCCTGTGTTATTCTACGTGCTCAATCTCGAATTTTTAACATGCGAGTTAACCTTGTCAATCTTTTCTTCAGCAACATCTGGTGGATCTTTACGTTGAAAAAAGACTTGCATCAAAAATCTAGGTGGATAATAATCTATACACTTGTATTTAAGTATAAAGAATATTATCCATGAAACAACTCAAAAACAAAAGCAGCACGCTGAGCAAAGCGAAGCAGATTATCCGGCAACATGGGGGAGTCATCCGCACTGCAAAGGCCATTCAAGCCGGTATCCATCCGCGAACACTCTATCAACTCAGGGATGACGATCAGCTTGAGCAACTATCCCGAGGCGTATATCGACTTACAGATCAGGAAGCGGTGTCGGATCCTGATCTGGTTATTGTTGCTACCCGCATTCCCAGGGCGGTCATCTGCCTGGTGTCCGCGCTTTCCTTCCATGAAATAACGACCCAGATCCCGCACATTGTTTCTATCGCCCTCCCCAGAGGATCCGATACCCCCAGGCTGGATTATCCACCGATTTCAATTCATCGCTTTTCAAAGGAAGCAATGTCGGCGGGTATTACAGTACAGCAGATAGATAATATTCCCGTCAGGGTTTACAGTCCTGAAAAAACCCTGGTGGATTGTTTTAAATTCCGCAATAAAATCGGCATGGACGTAGTGCTTGAAGCACTCAGACTTTACCAAGCCAGAAAAAAGTTTCAGCCCGATGAGATACTCAAATTTGCAAGAATATGCCGGGTGGAAAAAATAATGCGCCCCTATCTGGAAATGAGCACATGAAACCATCCGCGAATGTCGATCGCGCCTGGTCCTTGGACCTGATCTAATTGTTGCCTCCATATAAAACAGCCATACTGCCAACCTCCGCCCTGATCTCCGCAGCAAGCTTTTCCGGCTCAAGCACCCGCGCTTCCTTGCCCCAGGACAACACCCACCGCTTCAACTCCAGCATATGGTTGACCGTCAGCGAGAGGACAAGCGATTGGTCACCATTGTAGGCGATCTTCTGGCTGGGGTGCCATGTCCGTTCGAGAATATAGGGGACCACCCTGGGCGAGAACCAGATCTTGACCTGTTCTTCGGCCGTGCCCCAGTGCACGCCAAAGCGGCTTCTGGTGATCTGGTGAAAGTTGAAGGTCTGCGGAATGACATATTGTTCCTGAAGTATCGAGGCCTGGTTTATCCTGGACAGGCTGAAGGTACGGATCGTGTCGCGCAGATGGCAGTGGCCGATGACATACCAGTCGCCATCATAGCGGATGGCGTGATAGGGATCCAGTTCCCGGTTGGTCGGGCTCTGTCCGGGCGGCTGGTATTCGATCTTCAGTCTGTGCAGCGTCCGCAGGCTCTTGAACACGGTTTGCCAGATATCGTGGCGGATCGTCGTGCCGGGGGGAGGGAAGACAGTGAATCTGTTGTTTTCATTCGGCGCTTTCAGCGCGGTCTTGTCCGGCAGCGAGTCCTGGATTTTCTTGAAGACCGAAGTGAGACTGTCAAAGTAGGGCGTTCCCTCATGCTGCAGCAGCAGTTCTTCGGCCAGATAGATGGCGAAGAGATCACTCTCCTTGATGGACAGGGCCGGTAGTTTGAAATTTACTTCCGTGTAATAATAGCCCCGCTGCCGGGCGGCATACTCTAAAGGTGCCTCCAGCTGGTAGCGCATATAGTCCAGGTCGCGCTGGATGGTTTTCCTGCTCACTTCCCATTCCTCGGCCAGACTCGCGCAATTTGGGTACCGTCCTTCGCCGATTTTACGGTCGATAAATAACAGCCTGCTGTGCTGCGGCTTGTATTTGCTCATGGCCCCATCCCTTTTTTTTGCTCGGTCATTATTAGTCCTATCGGTCATAGTATCTTAGAAAGCGGCGTAGAGTCAAAGAATCCTTCATCATCTGGAGAACGATATGGAATTATTCCTCTTTCTACTGATTGTCATCTGCATTGTGTATCGGCTCTCCCGACGCAACACGCATCAGTACGACAGGAGGAAGCAACCTGTCAGCGAGCAGGCTGCAGACAGGAAAGATAAAGATGATTTTGCCGGTGGCTCAATCGGGGCATTTTTTCTGCTGGAAGAGATCGTTGATCAGGGTGTTGGTCGGCAGGAACCCCTAGTATAACGTTTCATAAAAATATTGACATATAATTCTTGAGCTGTCATACATGAGGAACTATCCCTTTCAGAGGAGGTTTCAACTATGGCACGCACAAGCAAACGACCAAAGATTGAGTTGACCGAAGACCAAAAGCAAGAACTTGAAAAAATTTCACGAAGCAGAACAGCACCCACCAGAGAAGTTGAGCGTGCTGCAATTATTCTTCGATACTCTGAAGGAGAAAGCATCGTGTCCATCCAAAAGGGCTTGGGTGTGAGCAGGCCAACGATCTATAAATGTATAGACAAGGCCATTGCTGCAGGGCCAGAGCGTGGCTTGAAGGATATGCCGCATTCGCCGAAAGAACCAATAATCACC